>DAOUEE010000143.1:0-15923 GCA_034430695.1 Anaerolineales bacterium
GATCATGACCGATCCCGAATTCGCCGACGCCACCTACATCGAGCCCATAACCTCTGACATCCTGGAGATGATCATCGCCAAGGAGCGCCCGGACGCCCTGCTTCCCACGGTCGGCGGACAAACCGCACTCAACGCCGCCGTTGCGTTATCGGAGAGCGGGATCCTCGACCGCTATAACGTGGAATTGATCGGCGCCAAACTCGAAACGATCCGCCTCGCCGAAGACCGGCTGCTTTTTAAAGAAGCCGTGGAAAAGGCGGGGTTGTCCTGCCCCATCGGCGGCCTGGCCAGGTCGGTGAAGGAAGCCCGAGAGATCGCCCGCGCAATCGGTCGCTATCCGATTTTATTGCGCCCATCGTTCACCCTCGGCGGCAGCGGGGGCAGCATCGCCTTCAGCGAAGATGAGTTCGCCGCCAAAGTGGAATTCGGATTGCAGGAAAGCCCTGTCGGTACCGTTCTGATCGAGGAGAGCCTCATCGGCTGGAAGGAATTCGAATTGGAGGTCATGCGCGACCACGCAGGAAACTTCGTCGTCGTCTGTCCGATCGAAAACCTGGATCCGATGGGTATCCATACCGGCGATTCGATCACCGTCGCCCCCACGCAAACCCTCACCGACCGGGAATATCAGGTTTTACGCGACCAATCCCGCATCATCATCGACGTCGTCGGCATCGAAACCGGCGGCTCGAACATCCAGTTCGCCGTAAATCCACGGGACGGGCGCGTGCTGGTGATCGAGATGAACCCTCGCGTGAGTCGTTCATCCGCGTTGGCGAGCAAGGCGACCGGTTTCCCCATCGCCAAAATCGCCGCGCTGCTGGCGGTTGGCTACACCCTGGACGAAATCCGAAACGACATCACCCAGACCACCGTCGCAGCCTTCGAACCCAGCATCGATTACGTGGTGACGAAAGTGCCGCGCTGGGCTTTCGAAAAATTTCCCGGCGTGGATCCCACCCTGGGAAGCCAGATGAAGTCCGTCGGCGAGGTGATGGCCATCGGACGCACGTTCCGCGAGTCGTTTCTGAAGGGATTGCAGTCCCTCGAACTGCCGAGACCGTCCTTCCCGACCGCCGAATACCGCATGTGGGACGGCGAATTGGGCAGCCTGGGACATCCCACCGACAAACGCATTTGGGCCGTGTGGGAAGCGCTGCGTCGGGGCAAGACGGTGGAGGAAGTCGCCGGGGCGAGCCAATTCGACTTGTGGTTCACCACGCAGATCGCAGAGATCGTCGCCCTGGAAAAAACGCTCGCCCAGTATCGAACGTTGAAAGATCTTCCGCAGGATCTTCTCCGGGTGGCCAAACAGACCGGCTTCAGCGACGAACACATCGCCTGGCTGCTGCTGCAATCCGATCTGTCCGAACCAGAACCCAGCCTCGAATCCCCGCAGATCGACGCGATGGACGTGCGCACCCGGCGCGGCGCCGCAGGGATACTGCCCACCTATCACGTCGTCGATACCTGCGCCGCCGAATTCGAATCCTACACGCCCTACCTCTACAGTTCCTACGAGACGGAGAGCGAGGCCGAACCCACCGATCGGGAGAAAGTCATCATCCTGGGCAGCGGCCCCAACCGCATCGGGCAGGGCATCGAGTTCGACTACTGCTGCGTCCACGCCGCATTCGCCTTGCGCGAGGCGGGGTACGAAGCGATCATGATCAACTGCAATCCGGAAACAGTCAGCACAGATTACGACACGTCCGATCGGCTGTACTTCGAGCCGCTCACGCTGGAGCACACACTCAACATCATCCAACGCGAGCAGCCGATCAAGGGCGTCGTCGTGCAGTTCGGCGGGCAGACGCCGCTCAAACTGGCGGCCGCCCTCGAACAGGCCGGCATCCCCATCCTCGGCACCTCTTTCGATTCGATCGACATCGCGGAAGATCGCGGCCGTTTCTGCCAATTGATGGACGAGTTGGGCATTCCCGTGCCGGCACACAGCATGGCGCAGTCGCTCGATGAAGCGCTCCAGGCCGCTGCGGAAGTGAAGTATCCGGTGATCGTGCGTCCCTCTTACGTTCTGGGAGGGCGCGCTATGGCGATCGTCTACGACGATGAAAGCCTGGGCCAATACATCCAAAGCGCCTTCCAGGCGGTCTCGGGACAGCCCATCTTGATCGACCATTATCTCGAGGACGCCTACGAAATCGACCTCGACGCCATCGCCGACGGCGAGCAGGTAGCAGTGTGCGGTATCATGCAGCACATCGAAGAAGCCGGCATCCACAGCGGGGATTCGGCATGCGTGCTGCCGCCCTATAAAGTGTCCGCCTATCACCTCTCCCACATCCGCGAGTACACCGAACAGATCGGCCAGGTGCTCAAAGTGTGCGGGCTGATGAACATCCAATTCGCCATCAAAGACGACATCGTCTACATCCTGGAGGTCAATCCGCGGGCCAGCCGCACCGTCCCTTACGTGAGCAAGGCCACGGGGTTTCCCCTGGCTAAACTGGCCACCAAGGTCATCATGGGAGCGGACCTTTCCGAGGTCGGATTGGGCAGCGATCCCACGGTGGGTGGATTTTTCGTCAAAGAGGCCGTGCTCCCCTTCAAGAAATTTTTTGGCGTCGACAGCCGCCTGGGCCCGGAGATGCGCAGCACGGGGGAAGTCATGGGCCACGCCAAGGACTTCGGTCACGCATTCGCCAAAGCGCAGCTCGCGGCCGGCAATTCGCTGCCGCTGTCGGGGACCGTGTTCATCAGTGTCAACGATTACGATAAAAGCAACGCGCTCAAACTTGCGCGCGATCTCTCACGACTCGGGTTCAAACTCGTCGCCACACAAGGTACTGCAGCGTTCTGCTCGCGCGCCGGTCTGGATGTAGAAACGATCAACAAGGTCAGCGAAGGCAGTCCGCACGTGGTCGATCTCATCAGCAATGGAGAGATCGATCTGGTCATCAACACCCCGCTGGGTTCAGAAGCCTACAGCGACGGTTCCAGATTACGCATGGCCGCCGTTCGATTTGGCGTTCCCAACACGACCACCCTCAGCGCGGCGCAGGCGGCGGTCAACGGCATCCAGGCCCTGCGAGCACGGTCGCTGAACGTTTGCAGTTTGCAGGAATACTACCGCATGAATGAGTCGTCAAAACACTGACATCGCTGCCTCTGAACGTAAAAGGCTAAATCGATGCCCGACTTTTTCCCCATCTTGATCTTGAACGCCCGGCCTGCGGCCGGGAAAAGCGAAATCATCAACTACCTCCAACATCAAGCCCTCGACGACCGGATCGCACGCTTTCACGTTGGACCGATGTACATACTCGACGATTTCCCCATGTTGTGGGCCTGGTTCGAAGAAGACGACATTCTGACCCACGTTTTCCACCGCCCGCGTCTGTACACTACGCCCGAGGGGTATTTCATTCACGACGATTTGTGGCACCTGCTGATCCGCCGGCTCAGCCTCGACTACCAGAAGTGGATTCGAGACGAGCAGGAGGCGCACACCTGTGTCATCGAGTTTTCCCGTGGAACGTCAATTGGCGGCTATCAAACCGCCTACCAGCACCTGAGCGACCAAGTCCTGAAACAAGCCGTGTGCCTGTACGTCCAGGTTTCGTACGAGGAGTCGAAGAGGAAGAACCAACGCAGAGGGAACGTCGATCGATTGGACAGCATCCTCGAACACAGCCTCGGGGACGATAAAATGGAAGCACTCTATCGCTACGACGATTGGCATTCGTTCAGTGCGAGCGATCCGGATTTCCTTCTGGTTAGGGGTTTCAAAGTGCCCTATACCATCATGGATGACGAAGACGACGTAACAACGCAAGGCGGTGATGCATTGGCCAGTCGCTTAAAGAACAGCCTGGATCAGCTTTGGGCATTGTGGCGACAATGCCAGGAGGTATAATTTGGGAACTCGTTTCTCGCCAACATTTGGATGTTTTCTCGATCAGGAGCCTTCATGAAACGTGCGATTGTAAGTCTGACTCTTCTCCTCAGCGTCCTGTTTGCTCTACTGCTGCCCATGACGGCAAGCGCACAAAAGGATGCCAACGTAAAGGCGGTCCTGTTTTACAGTCCCACGTGTCCGCACTGTCATCTGGTGATTTCGGAAACTTTGCCACCTTTATGGCAGACCTACGGAGGTTCGATCGACATCTACCGATCTGCAGCAGCTACGGAAGAGGAATCAAAGGAGCCACCGTTTGTTGCTTTTCTGGGCGAACGACTTTCGTTGTTGTACGTGGATGTCGCAACCCAGGAAGGCGGCGAATTCTTTACCGCGGCGCTCGATGCGTTCGACCTCCCGGAAACTGAGGGGTACGTCCCGACGATGTTCATCGACGATCTACGCCTGGTGGGCAGCGGTGACATCCCCGCTCAACTCCCCGGGATGATTGCAAACGGATTGGAAAATGGCGGAATCGATTGGCCTGCCTTGCCGGGGATAGATCAGATACTTTCCGGATTGGCGTTCGAAACGACGGTTGTAGCTGAAGCAACACCGGCCGCTGCGGGGGCAGAAAACCCCGAAGAGGCCGCCGCGATCGACCTCGAAACGGGAAGCTCCGTAATCGAGCGATTCAAACAAGATCCATTGGCCAACAGCATTTCCGTCGTCGTCCTGCTGGGTATGCTCGTCAGCCTCGGCTTTGTCTTCACGAGTCTGCGCAATCCGCCGATCCAACGCACGCCGGTCTCCCTGCATTGGATGATCCTTCCGCTGTTGATCGCCGGAATCGCCGTCGCCGGCTACTTGTTCTACGTGGAAAGCAGCGGCACGGAGGCCGTCTGCGGGCCGGTCGGAGACTGCAACACCGTACAAAACAGCTCGTATGCGGTTTTCCTCGGCATCCCCATTGGAACGATGGGCATCGTTGGTTACATCGCCATCTTGATCGCGTGGGGAATCACGCGCATTTTCTCAGACCGCATCTCCGATTACGGCCTCATGGCCATCTTCGCCATGGCCTTGTTCGGCACCCTGTTCTCCATCTACCTGACTTTCCTGGAGCCTTTCGTGATCGGCGCCACGTGCGCATGGTGCTTGGCCTCCGCCGTTCTGATGACGGCAATCCTGGCCTTGAGCGCGAAACCAGCAGCGCATGCGTATGCCCGAATCCACAAAGCGATAACCAAGCGCGACTAGCTTTTCACACTTTACATCACACTTTGGAAAACTCATCCGCCGACCCTGGTGGCTGAAGACAGCTTGATTACCCCAACTTCCGGAATAAGTCCCACGGCGAAGATCAGGCTACGGCCCACCAATTCACGCCTTCTTCCAGACCCATCTGGACCAACTGCTCGCGAATCAAAGCGCGTGCGCCGCGTGAGCCTACTGCTGCCAGGACGACGGGATTCTCGTATCGCGCCAGGCAAGCCGGCAGTTCCTCAGGTGGAATGATCGGCCGATTCCGTCGTTTGCGTCCGATTTTGCGCGGATCGATGTCCACGAAAGCCTGCAGCGCCGCCCCATCGGCGAGCAGGTGCTTGGATAAACGCCGGCCCATCTGGCCTGCGCCCCAGACGATCACCGCATCCCGTCCTACCAACGGACCCTGACAAAGGTAGCGCGCTTTGGCGCGTAGAAAATTTTCTACCGAATAGCGAGAATCCGTGCGCGTCAGTCTTGCACCATGATCCCGCCAGAAAAGCAGCAGTTCCGGCACCTTGGCGAACCTTGCACCATCAAGATGCATACGCAGCCACAGGTCGTAATCTTCCGGCCAGCCGCGATCCTGATACGCGCTCACACGATCGACCCAGATGCGCCGCATCATGACCGACGGATGAGCGAGCGGACTTTCGATATAAATTGCGTTGGCGATCGCCTGCGCGCTTATCAGGCTGTTGAGCCAGTCTGTGTAAATTCTAAACCCCTCACGCACCCCGTCGGCAGGGAAGTGTTCAACCAGGCAGCCGACCGCAGCGATATCCGCATGGGCATCCAGATATGCCGCCTGCTTTTCCAGCCGCGCGGGATGGGATCGATCGTCGGCGTCCATGCGGGCGATCAACGCTGCCCTGCAGTATCGCAAACCCTCGTTCAGCGCGTCGATGATCCCCGCATGCGCAATCGTCACAACGCGTATGCGCGCATCGTGCCTGCGCCAATCTGCCAACTTATCGGCGGTCGCATCGCCGGACCCATCGTCCACGGCCACGATTTCGATGTCTGTAAGCGTCTGGGTGACGAGTGACCCCATGGCTTCGTCGACCGTTTCGCCCACGTTGAAGCAGGGCATCAACACAGACACCATCGGTGCAGGTGTGCTATCATCGGAAGAATGAACTTGATCTTCGGGGAGGTCTTGCATGAATCTGTCCAATCTGAACTTCGATGAATGGATCAACAAGATCGTGGACTTCTTGCCACGACTAGGCTTGTCCCTGATCGTCCTGCTTATTGCCTACTGGATTGCCAGAGTCTTGAAAAGACACGTTCGCCGGGCCATGGAACGCCGCAAGCTCGACCAGGAGCTTATTGTACTCCTGGAAATGCTCACGCAGTGGGGCACACTCACGCTCGGGATCGTACTGGCTGTGGAGCAAATCGCTCCCGGACGCTTCAGCAGTCTGATCGCCGGGCTGGGAGTCGCCGGCATTACCATTGGCTTTGCGTTACAGGACGTAGCCAAGAATTTCATCGCCGGTTTGCTGCTGCTCATCCAACAACCCTTCGAAATCGGGGACAACATCGAGGTCGTCAGCTACGGGGGTACGGTGTTGGAAATATCGCTGCGCTCCACCACCCTGCGTACGTGGGACGGACGACACGTAATCATCCCCAACGCGGAAGTCTATCTCAACCCGATCATCAATTTCAGCGCCGCGCCTCGCCGGCGAATCGAGTTCACGGTTGGTGTAGCGCCCGATTCCGATCTGAGTAAGGTCACTCGCGTCGCGCTCAAGACACTTACGGAGAACGTCGCGGGGATCCTGCAGGAACCGGCTCCGCAAATCGTGTTCTCCAATTTTGGGGATTTCACCATCGATTTCACCGCATATTACTGGATCGACACCGGTGAGGCAGGGGTCTTGAAGGCGAAAAACGAGGGGGTTATGGCCATCAAACGAGCTTTCGAGCAGGAAAAAATCGAGATGCCGTTTCCAACCTACGTTACGATTACGCCGAATGGATAGCTGCAAGGAAAAGCCCGGCCGGGACCTTACACCCGGCCGGGCTTGCACACCTGCATCGCGAGCTTGCACTAGCGAGTGTCGATATCCCCTTCGTACATCAATGCTTCCTTGCCTCGCTCGCCGGTCCGCACGCGGATCACCTCATCTACCGGATAAATGAAGATAACGCCATCCCCCTGTTCACCCGTGACCGCGGATTCGCGGATGACCTCGATGGTCTTCTCCAGGTTATGGTCGCTGAGAACGATGTTCAACTGGATCTTCGGCAGCATGTCGACCTTATAATTGCCGGATCGGCCGGCCAGCGAAAGTCCGCCCTGGCGACCGCGACCGTGGATTTCGACCACGTTCATGCCAACGATACCGATCGTTTGCAATGCAGTTTTTACGTCATCCAATTTTTCTTCACGGATGATCGCTTCGATTTTCTTCGTCATTGGGTATCATCTCCTTAGCTATATGCGCGCTCTGCGTGCTCGCTGATGTCGAGGCCGGCTTCCTCCGCGTTTCTCGAGACGCGAAGGCCCATCACGACGTCCAACACCTTGGCGGTGACGTACGTCACCGCGAAGGCGAACACAATCACCACAAGCGATGCGCCAAGCTGCGTGAAGAATTGACTGGGATTGCCGTAGAACAAACCGTTTGCACCGCCGGCGTTCACGGCCGTTGTGGCGAACAAGCCCGTAGCCAAGGCGCCCCAGAAACCTCCCAGACCGTGGCATGCGAACACATCCAGGGATTCGTCGACCAGCGTACGACCCTTGATGTATTTGATGGCATAGTAACTGATCGGAGCCGCAACTGCGCCGATGACCAGCGCCCCCAGAGGGGTCACAAATCCCGCACCGGGCGTGATCGCGACGAGACCCACAACGGCGCCGGTGACGATTCCCAACACGCTGGGTTTGTTATCCAGCCAGCTGAGCAGCATCCACACGAAGCCCGCCGCGGCGGCTGCGGTGTTGGTGGTGACCAGCGCATTCACGGCCAATCCATCGGCGGCCAGCGCACTGCCGCCGTTGAAACCGAACCAGCCCATCCACAGCAACCCGGCGCCAAGCACCGTGAAGGGGATGTTGTTCGGGCCGAACGAGACGTTTCCGAATCCTTTACGGGGTCCGATCGCCAGTGCGAAAGCGAGCGCCGAGAAACCGGCCGTGATATGCACGACGGTGCCGCCGGCGAAATCCAGCGCACCCAGTCCATCGGCACCCAGGATGCCACCCGGCCCCCAAACCCAGTGCGCCACGGGATCGTAGATCAGCGTCGCCCAGAGCAGGCTGAAAACGAGAAACGCTTTAAAACGCACACGCTCGACGAACGCTCCCGTGATCAAGGCCGGCGTGATGATGGCAAACATCATCTGAAATGCGGCGAAGAGCATGTGGGGGATGGTTGGCGCGATCGCCGCCGGATCGACCCCAACACCGTTGAAGCCGAGAAATTCCAGACTCCCCACCAGGCCTCCGACGTCGGAACCAAAAGCCAGCGAGTAACCGTAGATCACCCACTGTAAGCTGATCAAGCAGATCATGATGAAACTTAGGTTCAACGTCGAAAGGATGTTCTTCTTACGCACCATGCCGCCGTAGAAAAAAGCGAGTGCGGGTGTCATCACCAGCACCAGTGCTGTTGAGACAAGTACCCATGTTGTATCTCCTGAATCGATTTGCATTTGAGCCCTCCTTAAGAATATGAGCAATATGGATCGCGGACGCAGTTGGAGTACACCTGCAGGTGTTCGTTAACCGGAGCTAAAATTCCAGCCAAGCGATATGGTTTGCCGGGAACCACGATGGATCGATATGCACCTTCCGGGATCATGGAAAAAAGGAAGCGCATGAGGCGGTCTAAAGCACTTGACAGTACGTCGGCACGATCAAGCGGAGAGAAATGCTCGTGGATAGCAACGGCCACTCTGGCTGCTGCGTGAGCTTTGTGCAGGCATGCGAAAATTAAAAACAGCACGTCAGGCGTGCCCATATGAAACATGGTGCTTTTCGCCCTTTCAGGAATACAGGACACACAATGTGCCTGGCCACCGCTTCGCCCTTGACCCCTCTGTCACCAGAGAGTTTTGAGGCCAGGCTTTCCTGAAAGGAGAACGGAGCCTGTGGCAGGCTCCGGAGGCATCCGCTGATTGTTCGATTTTCCCCCGGGGGTTAGCCGGGGTTGGCCCCGCCTTCGGCGAGGAACCTCCTCCTCGTTGTCTCTACCATATGGTAGAGACCCATACGCAAATCTCCGTGTATTCTATTTTTAAGGCGGTGACCTTAATATGCGGGATTGTAGCATTTTTATCGACGCCAGGTCTATTATCCATTTGGGTAATATGTTCCCAACACAAATTCAAGCGCCGATGCGGGTGCCGTCCGGAATTACACCATGTTTGGGGATAACAACTACACCATCGCGCACGAACCAATCGCATTCGTCGATTTCTGTTCCGGGCGGGAATGGTTCAATCAGTACATTCTCTCCCACACAGGCGTTCTTGTCGATGATCGCACCACGAATGCGAGAGCCTCTCCCGATACCTAATGGCGGATTGCCGGGCGACTTATATTTCGATTCCCCTTCGTAGTAGTCCGCCCCCATCATCACCGTATCGTGAATGAGCACATCATCTCCGATCACACTGCGGATACCAATTATCGAATTTTGGATCTCCGCGCCCTCGACGATGCATCCATCCGCCAGTTTCACGCGATCGAGGTGAACGTCATATATGCGTGAACCAGGTAAAAATCGCGGGTGGGTATAGATAGGATGATCGGGATCGTGGAAATTGAATGCTGGATTTGGCTGCGCCAGTGCCAGGTTGGCATGATAAAAAGAACGTATCGTTCCAATATCCTCCCAATAGTCATCGAACGGAAATCCGAAAACGCGATGTGTGTCAATCGCCGCCGGGATGACGTCACCGCCGAAATCGTCATAATCGGAGTCAAGCAGCTTTCTCAGAACGTGGGTTTGAATCAGATAAATCCCCATCGAACCCCAAAACGGAAGGTCTGGATCATCCCGGCTGGCATATTCTTTCATCACAACCGGGTCTTTCGGTTTCTCGATAAAAGCTGTAACGCTGTTATCCCCTGACATCTTGAGAATGCCAAAGCGTGAAGCATCTGTTTTGGATACCGGCTTGACAACAACAGTTACGTCCGCTTCCAGGCTGCGATGAGTCTCGATTAGGCTGGAAAAATCCATGCGGTAGAGATGATCTCCGGCGAGAATAAGCACATCACAAGGGTCGGCGACTTCGATCTCGAACATCTGCTTACGCACGGCGTCCGCCGTTCCCTGATACCAATCCTCACTTGAGACGGTCTGCTCCGCCGCCAGAATCTGCACCCAGCCGGAATGGAAAAAATCGAAATGGTAGGTTTGGGAGATGTGCCGATGCAAAGATACGGAATTGAACTGGGTTAAAACGGCGATTCTTTGAATCCCGGAGTTTAGACAGTTGCTGAGCGGAATGTCCACCAAACGATACTTTCCACCGATCGGCACTGCCGGTTTGGCGCGCAATTTCGTTAGCGGCCACAGGCGCGTACCGTGACCGCCGCCCAGTATCAGACCTAGAACATCGGGATGGATCATGGCAGGACGATCTCCTTTGGGTAAGCGACGGCGAGCTGCTTCATCCCATTCTATACCAAAATTCTCAAGCACAGCCATTTCACCGCGGCTGTTTAATGGGTTATGATGGGAAGTCGATTGAAATAAGCCGGTTCGTAGATTTCAGCCGGAGGAATCGATGCGCGAGTCTAAAGACGAGAATTCAAAGACTCCCGAGCGGAACTATCCGCCTTTTTGGGAGAAATTTGTCCCTTTCGCAATCGCGATCATCGGCGTAATTATCGTAGTTCTGTTGCTCATCAGTATTGCCGTCGCCCTGGGACTTTTTCCAAGTTAAGTGCGAATATGTAACCCATCGACGTCCACGTGGTCTTTTACGAAGGCACGCACGTCTTTCGTGATAGCCACTGTGCGAAATGGTCAGAATTTTCGAATATGTACTTTGCGAATCTTATGTTGAGCGTAAAAACGGACGAGAGTACAACGGACGCGTCCAGGATTATTGGGAACTGGTAAAATCCGGACTTGAGCCAACGGCGTCAACAAGGAAGCGAAGATGACATCGAAAAGAAACATTCAATTGAACGACAAATGGATCGCCGCAATCCTGACGCTGGTGACGATCGTGTCGCTCGTATTGACCGCACCACAAATCGGATTGACCTGGGACGAGCCGGCCTACATCGCGGCCTCGGAATCCTATGTGGAGTGGTTCGGGCAATTGATCTCCAATCCCAAACAGGCCCTCGATCAGGAGATGATCGATGCCTATTGGGGAATCAACCACGAACATCCTCCGCTGGACAAAGTCTGGTCCGGTGCCGTGTGGAGTGTCGCGCGATTGGCTTTCAGCGATCTGGTTGCACATCGCATGGGCAACATGCTGCTGGTGGCCGCACTGGTGGCCATGCTGTATTTGATGGTCACAGAAGAATACGGGCGCACAGCGGGATTCCTCGCCGTGGCCGCTTTGCTGACATTGCCGCGTTTCTTTTTCCACGCACATCTTGCCGCTCTCGACGTGCCTGCAGCGGCAGCGATCTTCGCCGTCGTGTTCTTCTTCTGGGAAACCAAAGACCGCACCGGGGTATGGAGCACACTCGGCCTGGCTGTGGTCTGGGGCCTGGCCGTGGCGACGAAGGTCAACGCGGTTTTCGTGATGCCGACTTTATTCCTGTGGCTGCTGCTGTTCCGGCGGGAAATCCGCCTCTTCGTTCGGCTGGTGCTGGCAAGCGTCATTGCCTTCCCTATCTTTTTATTGACCTGGCCCTGGCTCTATCCTGCGCTGTTAGAGCGAATTGAAGAGTACGTGCGCTTCATCACCGTGGATCACTGGGAAATCGGACAGTTTTATCTGCACGAGTTTTTCATGCCTCCACCCTGGCATTTTCCGTTCGTGATGCTTTTTGCCGTCGTGCCGCTGACGTTGTTCCTGTCAACGCTGATCGGCGCGGCCAGGACGTTCAAAGAAGGATCGCACCGACCCATGGGAGTCCTTCTGCTGCTCAACGCATTGGTCCCCATGCTGGCGCTGTCCATCGGTCAGAGCATGGTCTACGATAACGAACGCCTGTTCATGGCCACTTTCGCCTACCTGGCCGCTCTGGCCGGGATCGGGTTGGATTGGCTGCTGCGCGGTGTCCGAAACAGATTGAAGAATACAGGGCGCGAATCGTTCGTACGTCCGGCGATGGCCATCCTTGTATTGCTGGTATTTGTCCCGCACTTGCTGTTGGCGGCTCCTCTGTATCCACATTGGCTTTCGTACTATTCGGAATCCGTCGGCGGCTTGCCCGGCGCCAGGCGTATGGGTTTAGAAACGACGTATTGGTGTGAAACCTTCGCCTCGGCGTTGGCATACATCAACGAAAACGCAGCGGCCGGAGACAGTGTGTGGACCGATCCGTGGAGTCAGGACGTGATGGTCTACTACCAGCTGCATGGCCTCTTACGGGATGATCTATGGATCGCCACTCCACCCTATGCAACGAGTATCTTAACCCCAGACGCCCGGTTGCGCGAGCAGTCGTTCGACCAAGCCGATTTCGTCGTCCTGCAATACCGGCAGACGGCCATCGGCGAAGATCCTTCACAAAGTCCGATTCTGGCCTGGATTGCGTCGCGCGAACCTGGCTTCCGCATTAGCTATCGGGGAATCCCGTTGATGGACGTGTACCAACATTAACGCGAGGATTCGAAAGCGGTACGATCAGTCAGCAAGGACTGCAGCAGGAACGATACAATGAGAGACGGGCAAATTTCATCGCGTACGGCCCCCGGCTCAACCCTTGCGCACACGCTGCGCTGCAAGATTAAAGCCGCAGGTGAGGTAATGCATAGACTTGTCCGCCGAAGACAAATCGACTTCCGGGAATTCTATCGTCGCTTTCCTCTACATCCCTTTCTCCTTGCTGCATACCCAATCGTCGGACTCCTGGGATACAACATCGAGCAAGTTTACGCACGCGAAGCGGCTGTACCGCTGATTCTCTCCCTGTCGATCACGGCCTTGGCGTTCGTGGCACTGTGGCGGCTTTTCAAGGACTGGCAGTTGGCGGGATTGCTGACCAGCATGGTCGTAGTTTGGTTCTTCTTCTACGGCCGCCTGTACGCGCTGATCAAAGGAATAAGCCTTTTTGGATTTGTAATCGGCCGTCACCGCTATCTGCTTATTGCCTGGTCGTTTCTCATTGTTGCGGCTGCGCTGTGGCTCCTGAAACGAAAACGCATCTATCCCGAATTGACCAGGAGCCTGAATTTCTTCGCGGCCATCCTATTTTGCCTCCCCTTATTCCAGATCGGGGCTTTTTACGTCCGTAACTTATCCCCGCCCAGCGCACTCGATGGCGACACTGTCGAACCTATGATCGCCTGGACGGAGAACACCAGCCCACCCGATATCTACTACATCGTCCTGGATGGATACCAGCGGGCGGACGTCCAGGAAAGCGTTTTTGACATCGATATCTCCCCCTTCCTCGAAGGGCTTCAGGAAATGGGCTTCTACGTCGCAAATTGCGCGCAGAGCAACTACACACGCACGATCCTTTCCATCACATCGACGTTCAATATGGACTACCTCGATACATTCAAGTCCGATATCTCTCCCGACGAAAGTACATCCTGGCTTTTACCTTATTACAGACACAGCTTCGTTCGCCAACAATTAGAGCAGTTGGGATACAAGACGGTTGTGTTTAAAAACCCATGGACGAAATTATTGTGGGAGGATGCAACGATCGTCTACAGATCAAGCGGCACGGCTCTTCTATCTCCGTTTGAGTACATGTTTCTAAGGACCACAATCGTGAGGGCCTACCTAGATTTACGAACCGCCCGTAGCCTCCATCTCATTGACTATGACAACTACGAAGATACGCGATACGCCCTTGAGCAGCTTTTCAAAGTTCCAGAAATCCCGGGACCTAAGTTTGTCTTTGCACATTTGGTCATTCCCCATTCCCCATTCGTATTCGGACCAAATGGGGAAAAGGTCGAAATACCATATGATGCAGACGCGGGCAACATATATACGGAAGCGGATGGGAAACGGGGTCACACTTACGCAGTCATCTATATAAATAAAATGATGCTAGAGATCCTACCCACAATTATTCAAAATTCCGAAACGCCCCCAATCGTTATCGTGTCAGCAGACCACGGCTCACCTAAGGGAGGAGTTGATAACTCCGTCCGAATTCTTGCTGCATACTACGCCCCTGCGGCACGTTCCCAATTCTACCCAACCATCACGCCGGTGAACGTATTCCGAATTCTCTTTGATACTTACTTCAATACTGACTTCGGCTTACTGCCGGATAGAAGTTACTTTTCCGCCCAAGGCCAATATTTCAATTTCCTGGAAATTCCCAATGAGTGTCAGGCGGGGGAATGAGCCGACTGGCGCCGGTGTAGTCCCAATCGTCGCACTCTATAATATACTTTAAGCAACCTTCCCCAACAGGAGATCATCATGTTTGTAAAAGAGCATATGACTCGGGATCCCGTTACCATCACCCCCGACACCTCCGTCCCGGAGGCGCTGCACATCATGCGTGAAAACAATGTCCGGCGGCTGCCGATCCTCGACCGGCACGGAAAACTCGTCGGTATCGTCTCCGACAAGGCACTGCTGCACGCCTCGCCCTCGCCGGCGACTTCATTGGCGGTCTGGGAAATAACAGAGTTACATGCGAAATTGAAGGTTGAATCGGTTATGAGCCGGGACGTCGTCACCGTGCCCGAGGACACGTTATTGGAGGAGGCAGCGCGTATCATGGTAGATAGCGAGGTCGGCGGTCTGCCCGTGATGCGCGGCGATACTCTCGTGGGCATCATCACCGAGTCGGATCTCTTCAAAGTCCTGCTCGAGCTGCTCGGTGGCCGGCGGAACGGGCTGCGCCTCACCGTGTTGGCCACCGGCACGAAAGGGACCCTCGCCAAGATCGCAACCGCTATCTTCGACATCGGCGGCGACATCGTCGGCCTGGGCGTGAGCGAGATCAAGGACGTGCGCCCGAATCAATGGGAGATCATGCTGAAGGTCCAGGACGTGCATAAAGATCCACTCGTGCAGGTAGTGCAGCCGGTGGTGAACGAAATTATCGACATACGGGAGACATGATTGCGCTCATGACTCAGGGGGATTTGACGTCATCACGCCACCCATGTAGTAGATCGTCAATTGCCCGGCAACGTGCACGATCAGCAACAACTCGAATAGGATGACGCCGATCCATATCACAGATCCAATCGATCCACGCGCATCCGCGACCCCTTCAGACAGGGAATCCAGGTCCGTTGCCAGGTCGGTGAGAAGTTCGTTCTTGCCCATGAGCTCCTCGGAAAATCCGTTCAGTTCATCACCCGCAATTGACAATGAGAGATTCACCTCGTCGAAGCTCGAATGTGCCTGGCTGAGCCCATCGCCGACGCGGCGCAAATCGTCCGGCAGCGGCTCAAGGCTGCTTGCAACGTCCGCAATCGCCTCATCGAGCGGTTGCGCGGGGTCGTACGTGATTCCCGTCAAGAAATTAAGTTTCGCAAGTCCTCGCAGAACCTGATCGACGGCACGAGCTCCTTCTTCCGCGGAGAGCAAAGCGGCGCGCGTGTCGTCGATGACTTTTGGCGCTTGATCGCCAATCAAAGACGCGGTCGAGTCGATCAAAGACCCGGTATCTTCTATAGAGGCTTCGATGTTTTGGAGGGTTGCCTCTGTGGAC
>DAOUEE010000144.1:0-16096 GCA_034430695.1 Anaerolineales bacterium
GAGCACTGGAGGAAGTGGCCAGTTCCTTCGAAGGCGTCGAGCAGAGCTACGCGCTGCAAGCAGGACGCGAGATCCGCGTGATCGTGATCCCCGAGGATATCGACGATCTCGAAGCGACGCGGCTCGCCCGATCCGTGGCGAAAAAGATCGAGGAGGGGATGCAGTACCCCGGCCAAATCAAGGTTACTGTGATTCGGGAGACGCGTGCCGTCGATTACGCAAAATAAATCCAATTTTGATCGACAGCATTGAGAACTACAATGATCCAGGGCGGCCAGGTATGTTGTAAATTGCCCGGCCGTCCTGACTGTTTACGGCTGCAGTCGGCAGCGGCGCATTCACACTCCGTCGTTCAGCACGGGCACGCCGTATAGAAACCAATACCGTTCTCGAGGGTAACAAGAGCGCAGGCGCGCATCCCAGATGAAATCCCCCGCTTTGAAAAATGAGCGCAGCGCGGCATCGACCGAGCGGATGGCTTGTAGGCTTTGTTCGGCTTCGGGCTCACGCTCGGCCCATTCCGTGTTTCGTTCGAAGATTACGCGCTGCTGAACCTCGTAGGCGTAGTTATCCGCACGATCTGCGTTTTCGACCATGTCGTTGATGTAAGCTTTCCATAAGTTGAGGCGGCTGTGCATTTCCCACGCGGCTTTGCGCCCCAGAGCTGCAGACCATTTTCGCTGAATGCTTTCTGCCTGAATATTCAGCTTGCGGCATTCGGCTCGTTGGGCGGGAGTCATGTCTTCGCTTTGAGCCTCGAGTTCATCTAGCGTGAGGGCCAATCGGCCCGGCGTGAGCCGAGGGGGGAAGGGGAGTTTCAAAGAGGAGGAATCTAACGGCCAATACAATTCATCCGAGAGCAGATACGCTTCGAATTCACCGAGCATGGCCCGGACGAATGCAAGATTGGTCCCGGGGGTATGCATTCGATCATGCTTCCGTTTCGATAATGTCCTGAATGATGTCCAGCAGTTGACCACGGGTGACGGGCTTGATGATGTAGTTGCGAGCACCGAGGCGGAATCCGGTCTCCTGATCCTCCGGGCGGTTGCGGGCGGTGAAGATCACGACCGGGGGATAGGGTTTTGAGTCGTTGTCGAGGCGCTGCATGACGTCGAAACCGGAGACATCGGGCATCATCACGTCCAACAAGATCAGATCGTAAGTGCCTTTACGGATGAGGTCATAACCTGCGTCGCCGTCGGAGGCCAATTCGACGTGGTGACCTGCCGTCTTCAACGTCAATTCGACGAGCTTCAAAGTGTCTGGATCGTCATCGACGACCAGGATACGAGCTGCCATGGCTATTTCCTGTTTGAACGGATAAACGATTCTATCTTGGTTCTTTTTTCAATGCCAAACGAAGTCGATGTCATTTGTCGTTCGCACTGAAAATGAGATCCGTGATTTCGTCGCCGGCTTGGGCTTTCTGAATCTGCGGTCCTATGTTTCTATGGACGTATAATCTACTCAATGGGCAACAGCCGCAGCGGTTGCTCCATGTACTTTCGAAAGACCTGCATCCAACGAGCGGCTTCGGCGCCGTCCGTGATGCGGTGATCCGCCGAAAGGGTACACTGCAGGCGCGAACCCGGAACGACCTTTCCGCTCTCCACGACGGGCGTTTCCCGCACGCTGCCCACGGCGAGGATGGCGGCTTCCGGCGGGTTGATGATGGCGACGAAGCGGTCGATGCCGAACATGCCCAGATTGGAGACGGTGAAGGTCGAGCCTTCGATGTCCTGCGGGCGGACTTTCCCCTCGCGTATCCTGGCAACCATCGTGCGGACTTCGCTGGATATCGAGGGTATGGACTTCGCATCTGCGTTGTTGACTACTGCAGTCAGCAAACCGTCTTCGACGGCGACGGCTACGCCGATGTTGATCTCTCCATGCCGTACGATTTCGCCTTTATCCAGGGAGGCGTTGAGGTTGGGGAATTCCCGCAGCGCAAGCGCCGCAGCTTTCACGATGAAGTCGTTCACCGAAAGCTTGTCTTCTTCCGGCAGGATCTCATTCAACTCGGAACGCATGGCCATCAGCGGAGCCGTGTCGACGTCGACGGTGAGATAGAAATGCGGAAGTTCTTGTTTGGCAGCGACCATGCGGCGCCCGATGGTGGCACGTAATTTACTCAGCGGTATGCGTACCGTTTCTCCCGCGGTCAGTAGGGGTCTTGCCGAAGGACGACCCGACGAAGTGATCGCCTCTTCGATGTCCCGCTTGACGACCCGTCCTCTCGGGCCAGAGCCGGAAAGATTTCCAATATCGATACCGTAATCCGCGGCCATGCGGCGGGCGACGGGTGAGGCGCGCACACCGTCAGGAAGATGGCCGTCCCCGCCGGTTTCCGGTGCGCGTTTGACCGCCTCGGGCTTTTTCACCTTTTTCTCGGTTTCGGGCTGCTCGGCGGATTTCTGCTCCGGCGCTTCGACGAGCGCATCGATATCTTCACCGGCTTCCCCGACGATGGCAATCGGTTTGCCCACGGGAGTGGAGGTTCCTTCGCTGACGAGCTGCTTGAGGATCACGCCGCTCGCCATCGATTCGACTTCGACGGTCGCCTTGTCGGTTTCAATCTCGGCGATTACCTGTCCTTTTTCGATCGTTTCGCCTTCTCCAACGACCCAGCGTACCAGGATGCCTTCCGCCATATCGAAACCAAGCTTGGGCATGTTAACGACTTCAGCCATCACAACACCTCTTTCACAGCGTCCACAATGTCAGCCACTTGGGGTAGGGCCATCTGCTCCAGTTCGCGGTTGTAGGGCAAGGGCACTTCTTTTTGCGCGATGCGCTTGATCGGTGCATCGGCGTAATCGAAGGCTTCGTCGTACAGGCGCGTAGCCACTTCGGCGCCGACGCCAAAGGATTTCCATCCCTCCTCCACGATCACACAGCGGTTGGTCCGTTTGAACGACTCCACCGCCGGTCCCATGTCGAGTGGGCGCAGCGAGCGCAAATCGACGACTTCCACTTCAACATTATCCTTTGCCAATACTTCAGCAGCTTGCAAAGATAATTGCAGGCCCTTGGAGTACGCCACCAGCGTCACGGCGTCGCCTTCACGCTGGACTTTCGAGACTCCGATGGGTTCGAGATATTCTTCCTCGGGCACCTCACCGCGCATCTGGTAGAGCGTTGCGTGCTCGATGAACATAACCGGATCGTCGCTGCGGATGGCGGATTTCAATAATCCCTTCGCATCTCGCGGGGTTCCCGGAGCGACGACCTTCAAGCCGGGGAAATGAGCGAAGACGACATCCGGAGTCTGGCTGTGGGTTGCGCCCAACTGGCGTCCGCCGCCGCCGACGGTGCGGATCACGATCGGAACGGTGAATTGTCCGCCGAACATACTGCGCAGCTTGGCGGCCTGGTTGACGAGCTGATCCATGGCGAGAAACGCAAAGTTGATCGTCATCAACTCGGCGACCGGCCGTAATCCGGCCATCGCGGCACCGTTGGCGGCGCCGACGATGACCCCTTCGGCGATGGGGGTATCCCGCACGCGTTCGGCACCGAAGTGATCGTAAAAACCGCGCGTCACGGCGTACGTGCCGCCCCACACACCTACTTCCTCTCCCATGATGAAAACGTTCTCATCACGTTCCATTTCTTCCCAAAGCGCCTGTGATATGGCTTCACGCATCGTCATTTCGGCCATGGTTCACACCTCTTCCACGTAAACGTCTTCGAAAAGCGCTTCCGGTCCTGGAGCTGCGCTAGATTCTGCGAATTGTACGGCTTCCTGAATTTCCGCGTTCACTTTCTCTTCTTCGGCGTCGAGCGCCTTGGCGGTGGCGATTTTCTTCTTGATCAGATAACGCCGATAGACGCCGATCGGGTCGTCCTCCGTCCATTTTTGGACTTCTTCGCTCTCGCGGTAGCGCTCGGGATCTCCCATCGAGTGCCCCCGGAAACGGTAAGTGACGACCTCCAGGAGAAAAGGCCCGTTCTGGCGAACCTGCTCCAACGCTTCCTGCGCAGCCTGGCGCACTTGGATGACATCCATGCCGTCCGCGCGGGCGTTGGGCATGTTGTAGCCCTCTGCTTTTTGGCGGATTTCACTGACCGCCGAGGCTCGATCGACGGCCGTACCCATGCCGTATTGGTTGTTTTCACAAACCCACAGCACGGGCAGCTGCCAGACTTTGGAGAGATTCAACGCTTCGTGGAAATACCCGATGTTCGTAGCACCATCTCCGAAAAAACAAATCGTGACTGCATCCGAACCGCGGTGTTTGTCCGCCAGCGCCATGCCGGCCGCCAAAGGAAGATGCGCTCCCACTATGGCGTGACCACCCCAGAAGTTCAAGTCGACGTCTGCAAGGTGCATCGATCCGCCTTTACCCTTGGAGCAGCCCGTGACCTTACCCAGCAGTTCGGCCATCACGACCTTCGCTTCCATTCCGCAGGCGATGGCGATCCCATGGTCTCTATACGCCGTGATTACACGGTCCTGCGGTTTTCGGACGGAAACAACACCGCATCCAACGGCTTCTTCCCCGATGTAGAGATGTAAGAAACCGCCGATCTTTCCCTGCTGGTAAAGTTCAGCGGATTTCTCTTCGAGACGCCGCACCGTGACCATCTCGTGGTAGAGCTGCAGATGTTCTTTTTTATCCATGATTTCTCCGGGATGCGCGGGCCAAAAATACTCCTCTGTTCGTTCTATGATACTACAAGGCCGCCGGTATGCTTACAACAAAACCATAAAAGCGCCCCGGAATGCCGGGGCAAATAAAATTATACCAAGGTGGTCTGATTTTTGCATGTCGCGGAACAGAGTTGGAGTAATTCAGGTCTGTGGACTACGGGTAAAAGCCGACCGCCTGGAGATCGAATTCACTCATGACAATGTCCGTGTTCTGCGGCAAGGTTAGCGGTAGCACGAAGTCCAACGTTTCAGCGGGCGCCAGCGTGTCGGCAACGACCGACCATCCGGCGCTCACCAGGTCGCCCGTGGTCGTACGCATGGTCCCAAGTACGGTCGGCTGTTTGATGATGCTTTCTTCGAGATTGGTGATTTTGCCATGCAGCAGGAGCGAACTTCCGACGGATTGATAACGGTCGATTTCGATGGAAAGCGGGACGGGCGTTTCATCGAAGCTGCGGGAAAACTCGAGTTCGGTGCGGACCTGGATTTCAACGTCATCCAGCGGAATTCCCTGGCTTTCCGCGTTTGCGACGAGACCTGGAAGGCGACTTTCCAGGAAGGCGCGATTTTCATCGGGCTGAATCGGAATGGGAAAGGTAGTAACCGTGCAGGAAAGAAGCTCGCCGTCGTAATATGCAGCGATCAGCAGCCTCACCCAGCGGAAGTAGCCGGCGTCGTTGTGGATTTCACCGAGTACGAAAGGAAGACCCTGGTCGGTAAATTCGAGGGAGGGCTCACGCGTGAAAGATAACTCTACCGGTGCGAGAGAACGATTGGCCGTCGCATCAGCGTAGATATCCCTTTCACCGGCGTCTGTTGGCGTATCGAATAGTAATAGTACAGGTGAGGGCTGCTCGGGCATCAGGTTGACAGGCCCTGCGGCGAACCTCGAGAGGTCGGTGATCGCGCCTGAATCGTCTTTCAACAGTATCCCGAAATCGTGCAGAGTCAGTGGTTCGTCGGATGGATTACTGACCGTTCCCAGGACCGCATAATCTCCGTCTTGCGTCTCGAAAGACTTGGTTTCCTGGAATTCTACGGAAGCGCGGTCGAAGGATGCGCTCGTGCTGTGGAGGAGCCTGACCTCTGCCGAGGCGATTCCATCGACTGCTTCAAAACGTGCAGCGTAAGGCGAATCTTCGCCGGGGGCGAGGTGTCCGAGCAGGGGGGACACGCGTTTGCGGTCGAGCAGGTCCCCCTTGCTATCGAGAAGTGAAATCTCCAGCGAGATTTCGGCAAAATCCTGATCCGCTTCGTTGCGAATGATGCCCACGACGATGGTTTCCGACTCTCGGCCTGCTAAGATTTGCGGTGTCTCGAGCAGAATTTGTGTCTCGGTGGTTTGCGTTGCGGCGGGTGTGATTTCCTCATCGCTGCGTGCGGATGGTGTTCCATCTGGAGAGGTCGTCAGGCTGTCCCATGGTGCTGTGTTGCAGGATGGAACAAGAAACATCGATGCAGTGAGGACGAAGGTTGCGAATCGTTTCATAAAGAAAAGCATACCGCAAACGATAATGCTTGTGGGATAGACTGAGGAAACATCGAAATGATCCTGCCGTTGTGGATGGTATGTATCGCAGTCCAGTTTAAATTGACCGGAGTAGAAACGTTCCTAACTTCCGGGTGTTAGAGTCGGCTCCAGCAGATCGTCTTCGGGGAACAAATCCTCGGATAGTGGCTCATCGAAGTCGAAATCGAAATCGTATTCGTCGAATCCGAAATCATACCCCGTGGCCTCTCCGGCCTTGCACAGGCCGACGTTCTCCCGCACCATACAACTGTCGAGTTCGCCGGTTTCAAGCATGACCGCAAGTTCGAGGACGTCGTCCATGCTTGCAGCAAGCAGGAATAGAGTCGTACGTTCATCGTCATGAACGAGAAGCGCCAGGCCGATTCCCGAGGGATCGATTTCCCCGAAGTGCGGAACGGTCAGGGTAGCGAAAATGTCGACCGGCAGTTCCAAACCGTCGATGGAATCGAGGGGTTCGAGGTACTTGGACTGCGAATCATACGGCGCCAGCACGATCAAATCCGAATCCTTATCGGGGTCATCCGTGAAGACGAGATCCTGGCCGCGTGCACCGAACGTATTCTGTATGCTGGTGATGCTTTCCAGATTATCGGCTGTGAGATCGAAGTCTTCACTTCTCAAGAGCGAAATTGATTTCTGGAAGATAAACGGATAATCTGTGAGATCGAAGCTTCGTTCTCCGCCGAGGAGGAAGTCGATCAGACGATCGATGAAGACCGGGTTGTCCGCAACTTGATCGTAAGGCGGGGTGAGGAATGAAAGATCTCCGATGGCGACGACGCCGCCATCCAGGCTGCGTACGGCGACGGCCAGATGTGTGCCGGCATTCGCCTGCGACGAGCGAGTTTGTTCGTCACCCGTGATCAAATTCAGGCCGCTGTCGGTGTGTATGGAACGCGCGCCGTAAAAAACCAACTCGGAAAGGTCTTCTGTAAGCGCATCTTCAGCAAATTGACGGAAAAAGACATGCCTGAAGTTGCCTTCGTTTTCAACCAGGTTATAAATGAAATCGTTTGTAAAGGATATGTCGAACGGAGCGAGAAGGCTGTCCGCGACGAGAGCTTCTGACAGGTAGCTCTCTGAAAAATATTCGTAGTAATAATCGTAGAGATTCCGGGTCGGATCGCTGATCACCAGGAGACGGCCGCCGCGTGCGACGAACCGTTCGACGAGCTGCACCGTAGTCGCTGAAAAGCTGGCCTGCGGCGCCAGCACGACGTAGGCGCTGGCGTATTTCAAACGCTCTGCCAGCGGCAGCTCGCCCGGTTCATACGTATCTCGAACGAATTCGATTCTGGCTCCGCGAAGGGAAAGTTCTTCGAGAAACGCGTCGAGCTCGGCGAAGTCGAACTGGTTGTTGTGATTGTAATCGAGCAGGACGACACGGCGTGCGGGTTCGATCTCCTCCTCAGGTGACTGCTCGGAATTCGTTGGTGGAATCGGCATACTGAATGAGGTGTAGTCGGGTGCTTCGAGTGTCGACGGAGATCGATACCAGCCTCGATAGAACCATAATCCTCTGGCTAAGATCGGCAGGAGGAAAATTCCTACAGCGAAATAGATGCGGTAGCGTTTCATGGCAGCCTCCTTGCGGAGGGAGGAAGGTAGAGTAGATAGATCCCCGCTTTACTGGGCAAAGGCGTGGTGGCGCCTTCCTCAGTTTCTGAGAAAAAGTCGGCTTCGTAGGATCCAAGATAATCAATCCTGTCCCGCAGTTCGACGGTCTCATAGTGCCGGATTTTGGCCAACCGAGCGGTGTTATCGAGTGCCTCACTGAAAGAACTCAAGCCGTCGATCAACCCATACTGCAGCGCTTCGCTCGCCATCCAGGTCCGCCCACTGAGTAAACCCTCGATGTCGAGTTTCAAGCGTTCGCCGCGGCCTAAAACCACGGCCTGGTAAAAGCCCTGTTTGATGACATCGATTTCACGCAGCGTCGTATCGCGCCCCGTACCGGTCATTTTATATGGCCCGGTAGTGACGATGTCCTCGACGATGAACGGATCTTCGGGAAGCGTCACGATGACGCCCACGTTGCCGATAACGGAGGACGGCCCGGAGCAAATCTCGTTCGCTGCGGCGGAAAGGTAATAGCCGCCGCTGGCAGCCATGCCCTGGACGTAGACGACAACGGGTTTTCGCGCTTTCAGCCGGATCAGTTCCAGATAGACCGCTTCCGTATCGACGACCGTGCCGCCCGGCGTATTGAGCACCAGGAGGACGGCGCGAATCTGCGCATCCTCCCGGGCATGTTCGATCTGCTGGATCAGTGCGTCCGCGCTTTCGAAGTAGATGGCATCGTTCAAGCGTATGATTCCGATCTGGGGGCGGGGAATGATGAACGCAAACGTACTCCCTACGAGCAAGGGCAGTATCAGGAATATTAAGATCGTCCGAGGGGTTGTCCAATTTTCTTGAGCCGGTGCATCGTTCATGTCAACATCCTTCCCGTTCAATCCGTGAATCGATACATCGAGCAGTTGAGGTTCTATCCCAATGCTATATCATTTTCTTGATGTTGGAAAGACGTTCCGAAAGGAATGGGTCGGAACAGTGATTGTTGGTCAGGGCACCCCGCGCCTGATTTCTCTGCGCGGGGTGCCTTCATATACTTGCGGCTACTCTTCGAAATCGACCTGGGGAAGATCCTTCATCGCTTCTTCGATCTTCTCCATGGGGTACTCATAGTCTTCGAGCTGATTGTGGAGATAGGCGTCGTATGCCGCGAGGTCCAAAAGCCCATGGCCGGAGAGGTTGAAAGCGATCACGCGCTCGGTGCCCTCTTCCTTGCAGCGTAAGGCTTCCTCGACGGCCACGCGCACGGCGTGCGCCGATTCAGGCGCAGGGACAATCCCTTCCGCCCGGGCGAACTGTACGGCGGATTCGAAAGTGGGGATCTGATCGATTGCGACGGCGTCGATGTCACCGTGGGCGTGCAGCGCACAGATGTGGGGTGCCATGCCGTGATAGCGCAGCCCACCGGCATGTATTCCCGGGGGTACGAAGGAGTGGCCGAGAGTGTGCATCTTGACGATGGGCGCCATCTTGGCCGTATCGCCGTAGTCGAAAGTGTAGAGGCCTTTGGTGAGCGTCGGACAGGCCTTGGGCTCGACGGCGATGAAACGCGTGTCCTTGCCGTTCTCGAATTTTTCGCGCAGGAAGGGGAAGGCGAAGCCGGCGTAGTTGCTCCCGCCGCCAACGCAGCCGATCACCACGTCCGGATATTCGTCCGCCATTTCGAACTGTTTCAGAGCTTCCAGTCCGATCACCGATTGGTGCATGAGTACGGGTCCAAGGACCGAGCCCAGGGAGTATTTGTATTCGCCTTCCGAGGCGACGGCGGCTTCGACCGCCTCCGAGATGGCCATTCCCAGCGAGCCCCTGCTTTGCGGATCTTCCGCCAGGATGGATTTGCCGAACTTTGTCTTTTCCGACGGACTGGGTGTTACGTTGGCGCCGTAGGTCTCCATGATGATGCGGCGATAGGGTTTCTGATCGTACGAGACTCGAACCATGTACACTTCACAGTTCAGGTCAAACATCTGACAGGCCAACGAGAGGGCGGTTCCCCATTGGCCGGCGCCGGTTTCAGTGGTAAAGCCTTTCACACCTTCTTCTTTGGCGTAGAAGGCTTGTGCGACCGCCGTATTGAGTTTGTGTGAGCCGACGGGAGAAACCCCTTCGTACTTGAAGTAAATGTGTGCCGGCGTATCCAGCACCTTCTCCAGCCGCCGGGCGCGGATGAGTGGCGTCGGCCGCCAGAGTTTATAGATCTCACGCACGGGCTCCGGAATCTCGATGTAGCGCTCCATGCTCACCGCCTCACCGATGAAGCGCATGGGAAACAGCACCGACAGAAATTCCGGCGTGACGGGTTCCTTGGTCACCGGGTGGAGCACCGGACCTGGCGATAGCGGCATGTCCGGGTTGATGTTGTACCATGCCTTGGGGATGTCGCTGTCCGAAAGGACGTATTTCGTAGGTTCACTCATCTCGTTTTCTCCTCGTTCGTGAATTGGATTTCGAATGGATCGTTAAGAAATGGCTCGTGCGCGATACTTCTCCTCCGGATTTGGTCTCCCCTGGTATGTCGATGCATCAAAAAACGCTCATCCCCGATGGGGACGAGCGTTCGCTTGCCCGCGGTACCACCCCGCTTAGGCTGGAATCAGAGACAAAAAAACCGCCGTTGGTGCGACGGTTTTTGTGAGCCAGCCTCACTCATTTCGGACATCGCAATCGACATCCTTTGCCCAGATAACGGTGGCAGCGCCGGCGCGGGTTACTTAGAAATCCTTTCACCCTGCAGCTCCGAGGTCCATTCCATGCCGGTCAACGTGCGGTTTCTCAGCGCCTCCCGCTCTCTGTGCCGTCGTGCCGGTGTGTACTTGCCCTCTTCACAGCCTTTGTTTGATTCGTTTGCAAAATTATAGAGTCTACAAACGCGCTTGTCAACAAGCGCGCCAGCAAAACCAACACGCACCTGGTTTCAAGCTGCTAGTTGCCGGCTTCCCGCAATAGAGACAACTTTGTTCTATATGACCCTGAAGACAGAACCTAAACCAACGCAAGCGCGGTGCGGACGCATTGTCATCCGCACCGCGCGATTTTGGTGGCCAGAACTATTGGTCGTGCTGGTTTTGTCAATCCTCCGGCGTACAGGGATCGCCGGGTTCTGCACCGTCGGGGCAGGGCGCGACACAAATCAAATCTGCGCTCGTTTGACCGTAGACGTAACAGCCTTCCGGTTCGGGTGCGGGCAATTCGGGCGGAACGATGACGGCTAAAGCCAGAATGTCGCCCGTGAATTCCACCGTGCTGCCCGCCACCCAGCAATGTCCGTATGCGCTGGGATTGACGATCCACAGCCAGGTTCCGTCCTCGTTGCGCCCATCGACATGGGTGCTTTCCCCTTCCATGAAAGAGCCCGTGACTCTGTAATCCTTGTGCGGCCCCTCTCGGCAGTTTGCGTTCATGATCGCTCTGGCGGTCGTCGACTCACCTTCGTCCTCGGGTTTTGGTGTCGGGGTGGATGTAGGTGCTTGCGGTTCCTGCGGTCCTTCCCCAATCAACTCCTCTTCGAGTTCGAAGGCGCCGATGTCGCATTGCACACCCTGCGGGCGAGCGACTCCGCGCTGATCGTTGGCGGGGCAATCCGCTCCTGCAGCTCCGGCGTCCACCGCCGGACTGACGGGCATCAGGGCGTGAGTCAACGTCGGTCCGCCGTTCGCGGCGAGCGGATCGAGCAGCGGGGCCACTCCGGGGATGTCGTTCAACGCAGGATTGAGTCCGCAGGTGTTGTCGCTGTCCAGATTGTGACCCAGCGTGGAGAAGCCCGTACCGAAGCAATCCACAACTGCATTGTCGGCGACGATGCTGCTCAGCATGCGCGTCACGCCGATGTTGACGTTGGATATCCCGTGCGACGAATTGTCGGATACGGTCACGAATTTGAGCAGCGCCTCGCCGTTGTTGGCGATTCCGGCACCTTCGGGGGCGTGGTTGCCGCTGACCGTGCTGTTCACCATCGTCAGGCCGCCGATCGTACCTCCGCCTTCTTGATAAATGCCGCCGCCGCGCGCCGTAGCCGTATTCCCCGACAGCGTAGAACCTTCGATGGTCAGGATGGCATCGGCGTTGTTCATCAAGCCGCCGCCCCACATGCTGGCTTCGTTCTCCGAAATCGTGCTGTCCTTGATGGTCATTTCGCCGCGCACGTTCCAGATCCCGCCGCCCTTGGGAGAAAGATTCAGGGTGACGGTGCCGTGGTTCAGGCTCATCGTTTTGTAATTGAAGATTCCCGTCTGGATGTGCTCGCTTACGGTCACGTCGGTCAGGTCCATGCTGCCGTAATTTATCACGCCCGAACCGACGTTTTGCAAGATCTGCGTACCGCTGATGACCGCGTTCGAGGCGGGCTCGAGGTTGCAAATCCCGGCGTAGTAATCCGGAGCGGCGTTGTCCGCCACGACGCCGCCGGTCATTTCGAGAACGTCGTAATTCGTGATGCCGCCGCAGTAATCATACGAATTGGTGTTGTTGCGGTATACGTGGGAATCGGTGAGGGTCATGTGGCCCAGGTTGTACACACCGCCGGCGGCGAAGTTGTCCTGGATGATGGTGTCGTTGATGGCCGCCGTGGCGCTCGCCTCGTTGTATATTCCGGAGCCCAGTTCTTCGGAGGTGTTCATGAACACCTGGCAGTTTGACATGGTCAGGGTTTGCTGGTTGAAAATTCCCCCGCCGTAGGCGTGATTTCCGGCGGGCAGTTCGGCGACGTTGAATGACACTTCCACATTTTCGAGCGAAAGAACGCCGCGGTTGTGGATCCCGCCGGCGTTGATCACCCCGGGTCCGACGGCGGTTCCGACGGCGAGGTTTTCCGACACGCTGCTGTCGAAGATCGACACGGCCGCGCCGTTGTCGACCAGAAGCCCACCGGCATTTTCGCCGCTGCCGTTGAAAAGAACCAGGTTGCGGATCGTGAGGTTGATTCCGGGCAACACGGACATCACGGTGCGCTTCCCGTCGCCGTCCAGTTTCACTGCGCCGACGCCTTCGATGGTGAGATCCTTATCGACTACGACGGAGACGTCCGGATCCAGGGCGTCGATCTCGAAGTAATCACCTACCATGATGAATATCGTGTCGCCGTCGACGGCCTTGTCGCTGGCGGCTTCGAGCGTCAGGCAGGCGGTTGCAGGTGTGTGGCAATCGTTGCTGTTGTTTCCCGTCGTGGCGACGTACCAGATGTGCGGATCGGGTCCGGGGACGCAGGCGACGAGGGCGATGAGTGCGAGCGTGGCGATCGGGAATGTCAACGCGTTGCGGATTTTCATGGCAGCTCTCCTAGGATGCAAGGGTGAAATCGAAGCTCGACAGGTGAAGCCATCTGCTGGCCTCATTCTCTAGAACGCCCGTGACCGGCGATTTGTGACAGATTCGGGTTCAACGTGTGAAATTTACCCTTCCCCAGAGGATCGAGCGCGATCCCATGCTGACTCTACGTAAAAGCGTCGGCGATTGTCAAGCCTGCGGGTTGAAAAATATACGAGCGCTTAATAGATGGGCTGCGAGGGATCGACCTCTTCGGCCCAGGCGTTGATGCCGCCGTGCAGATTTTTCACGTCCTTGAATCCGGCGCCGCGGAGGATCCCGAGCGCCCGAGCGGAGCGCGTACCCGTCCGGCAAACCAGTACGATCGGCGTATCGCGGTCGAATTCGTGCATCGCAGCGGCGAGTGAACCCAGGGGGATCGAATCGGCTCCGGCGATGTGCGAAATTTCGAGCTCGTGGGGCTCGCGTACGTCGATCAGATGAATTCCATTTTTTCGCTTAAGGCAGTCGGCTAATTCGCGTGCTTGGATCTCCCCCTCCGCGGGCAACTGTTCCGTTGCTAAACTACTCTCGTGGATACCGCAAAACGTTTCGTAGTCGATCAACGCGCGGATTTCCGGTTCTCGCCCGCAGATCGCGCAGCGCTCGTTTTTTTTCAGGCGAATGTCGTCGAAGCGCATGGCGAGGCTGTCGTAAATCAGCAAATGCCCGGCGAGCGTTTCCCCAATCTCGAGAATCAGCTTCAGCGCCTCGGTGGCCTGAATCGTGCCAATGACGCCGGGGACTACGCCGAAAACGCCGCCTTCGGCACAGCTCGGCACCAAATCGGGCGGAGGCGGTGCGGGAAAAATACAGCGGTAGCATGGGCCGCGTTGGTTCCAGAATACGCTCGCCTGACCTTCAAAATGGAACACCGATCCATATACGTTCGGTTTGCCGCTGAGAACGCAGACGTCGTTGACCAGGTAGCGGGTGGGGAAGTTGTCACTGGCATCGACGATCACGTCGTACGGATGACTGATTTTCAATGCGTTGTCGGCGGTGAAGGCTTCGTCGTAGATGTCCACCCGGATCTCGGGATTGATCTCCAGCAAACGTGAGCGGGCGGATTCGACCTTCCTTTCCCCCAGTTTCGACGATCCGTGCAGTACCTGGCGGTGCAGGTTGGCGAGTTCGACTTCGTCGTGATCGACCAGGCCGATGCGTCCCACGCCCGCGGCGGCAAGATAGATCGCAGCCGGAGATCCCAATCCGCCCGTGCCGACGATCAGCACGGCGGCCGATTTCAACTTCTGCTGGCCGGATAGGCCTATTTCCGGCAGCAGCAATTGTCGCGAGTAGCGCCGGAATTCATTTGCGGAGAAGCCGGAAATCAAGGAAGGGTTCTGGGGCCCGGGCATGAATTCACCTCGTACCTATTTATATCCTTTCCGGGTAGACACGCAAATCGTTTACAGTTTGGTTTATTATTTGCATCTACTTCTGGATTAAGGCGATCCCAGGAAGCGGCGTATGATCTCATGATTCTGTCCACCGTATCGCCCCTGGGTATAATGCCAATTATCATCCGGGATTGCGGGTATGAGCGACCGGAGTGCTTGCGGAGACGACCTCTCCCGAGTAGGATAATAAGCCATTATGTCGCAGCGTCGTTTGCTCCACACTCAATCTCCACCGCTCGAGCCGATCACGGGTCGAGTGATGCGGCATCTGGCGGTGACGTTTCTGGTGGCCGGCGCGCTGGCCACGGTGTTCACCGCATGGACTCCGGCCAGCCTCGATCCGGACGAACTCGCCGGTCAATTGGCCGCTGCGTTGGAAGACGAGTCGGAAATTCCGCCGGCGTTGAGCGGCTTCGAGGGGCTGGTGTCGGAGGATGGAAGACTTCGCATCGGAATCGTCGCCGGACACTCGGGGCTGTATCCGGAAACCGGTTCTCTGGATCCCGGCTCAATTTGCGAGGACGGCCTCACGGAAGCAGAAGTGAATGCGCAGATCGCCTCTTTGACGGTCAAATACCTGGAGGCGGCAGGTATGCAGGTGGATCTGCTGGAGGAATGGGATCCCAGGCTGCAGGGCTATCGCGCCGTCGCGCTGGTGTCGATCCACGCGGACTCCTGCCTGCCGATCAATGAGTATGCGACCGGTTTCAAGGTTACGGCCGCGGTCGATACGATCGTCCAGGATAAGGCGCAGCGTTTGGTGGCTTGCCTCATCGATCGTTACAGCGCAGTGACCGATCTGTACTTCCATCCAGGCAGCATCACCCGGGACATGACGGAGTATCACACCTTCCACGAGATCAACGGCCAGACGCCGGCTGTGATCATCGAGACCGGCTTTCTCTATCTCGATCGCGATTTCCTCACGCGCAGTCCGGATCTCGCTGCACGCGGCATCGCCGACGGCATCATGTGTTACGTGAACAACGAGCCAACGGATCTGAACGGCGCGAATTGACCATGGAAACCGCATCGGGAATTCCCGGGAATGGGCATCCGGATCACATTTCCCTGCTTCAGAAAGCGAAACAGGCTTTCATCGCGGGTGAAAACCAGAAAGCACGTCGCTTGTGTCAACTTGCAATCCAGCTCAAGCCAAAGGATGAATTGCCCTGGATCTTGCTGGCGAAATATTCGGAACCTCGAACGGGATTGGAGTGCCTGGCGCGTGCGCTGGAGATCAACCCCAAGAGCCGGGTTGCCCGCAAGATGATCCGCGAATTGATCCGACGCATGCCGGGCAACCAGCGCCAGGAAGCTTTCGAAGAGATCACGCTTCCTGAATCGTTGGCGCAAGAGCTGCTCCCCTTCGATGCACTGACGCTGCGCCGCCTGCTTTCGTCCCGCGTGGTCATCGTCGCCTTTGCGATCGTGTTGACGGCCGGAATTTGGCTGGGGGGGCAACCGGTTGCTGCGCTGCAGCCACAAATGTCATCCGCAGATCTTATCAAAGCGACTTTGACGCCCACCCACACGTTGACGCCTACTCCGACGCTGACGCCCACACCGACGCTGACGCCCACGCCAACACTGACTCCCACACCGCGCCCGGCGGCGTCTTCGCACTAC
>DAOUEE010000145.1:0-5898 GCA_034430695.1 Anaerolineales bacterium
CCCACGGCGACGTCGAAGCCCGAGAAGGCAGTCGGCTGCCTGGTGCAGGATCCCAACGATCCCAAGCAGGTGATCTGCGTGCCGCGCGCCTGCACGCCAAACGACGTACCCGGCGGAAGCTGCAATCCGTAGCATCCGTCCAGCGCGGACACAAATGAACCCTCGCCATTAATTAACACCGCCGCAGTCTAGGCTGCGGCGGCGATTGATTCTCATCTGAAACCGGGTTGTTTCTTGTTGCGCTTCACTTATCTCAGTTCAGCGTCTCATCGACGTGAGGAGCTGCAGATGTTTGGAGGGTAATGTCTCATTTCGTGATGGCCATTTTCGACTTGTCCCTTTTCCACTTAACGCGTCATCATCTTCTCACATTCTCCAACGATGCCGTTCCCACACGTTTCCAACAATCTGCCGGAATCGTGTTGTATGATTCCATATCGAGATGATTCGTTACGTGATACAATCCAATACAAGTTAAAAGGCTTGTATTTGACGATTACAAGTGATATAACTTGTATTACACGATCGTGATGGCTGAGAAAATGAAGATTGATAAAGACAAGATTTATGCAGTCCTGACGGGTGATATCGTCGGCTCGACAAAATTCAAGGGAAACGATCGCAAATACCTGCACGAATGCCTCGAAGCTTCCTCGCAGAAGCTCATTGATTCTTTTTCCGGATCGGTTCCGTACCCACCTGAATTCTTTCGGGGAGACAGCTGGCAATTTCTGGTAACAGATACATCGAAGTCTTTACGAATTGGTACTTTTTTTCGAGCCCTTATCAAAGCAAGTTCAAGTTCGAAACACCTGGACACAAGATTATCGATCGGATTGGGACTCCTTGATTTTATTCCCGAGGAAAATATTTCAAGTGGCGATGGAGAAGCATTTCGCCTTTCCGGTGAAGGGTTGGAAAGGTTAAATAAATCCAATCGCATGGATATTTCTTTTCCCGTGCGATTCGAATCAAATACTGCCAAAGCCTTTGAAATTATCCTGAAATTAATGGATATCAAAATTACTGAATGGACCGACAAACAAGCAAACGCAGTCTGCGGAGCTTTGTTGGATTATACGCAGGAAACCATTGCAAGGCATTGGTTCGCAAAAAAGATATCTCAACAAGCGGTTGCGCAGCATCTCGATCGGGCGGGTTGGGCGAAAATTGCCTCCGCCATTGAGTTCTACGAAACACATTTACCAATGATCTTGCGCGATGAAGAGCAACGGGAGAACATTCACAATAATTAGAGCTTGTAATCCATAATTACAGTCCCTGAGGCTTGTAATGTGAGTACATAAATCGAGGGTTTTATGATCCATCCAATATACAAACTCATCATTCCTCTGGTCAGTGCACATTTTGCAGGTGAATTTTTATTTCAATCTGATGACGATACTAAGACTAATTCCCAACCGCAGGTCATAATCAAACACGCCTTGATCGCAGGCCTTCTTTCTTGGGTATTGTTGGGCACGATCCAGGCATGGAGTGTTGGATTACTCATTTTTACACTGCATTCCATCATCGACTACATAACGTCGAAACGATCGAGCGATGGCTTGCGGACTTTTTTATTCGATCAATTGGCACACGTATTCGTATTCGTGGTACTCGCATATGTCATTGATTCACGAGACCTACTGCCCTTCCCGAATTATTGGTATGGTCTCTTCGGTAAAGCATATTACGCTGGGAACCTGCTGTTTTTCGGTGCGGTTTTGAATGTAAGCGTCGGGGGAATTGTTGTTGGCTTCAAAGTCAAACCCTTTCTCGATCAGCTCAATAAATTGGCTAAAGACGGAGACAAGCAAAATCTCAAAGAAGCGCAGAAAATTGCATCAAGAGGTTTTGAAGAGGGCGGCAGGACGATCGGATACCTTGAACGCGCACTAATTTACGTTCTAGTGCTTGTAAACCAACCCGCCGGAATCGGCTTTCTGATCGCAGCGAAGTCGGTCTTTCGATTCGGAGAAATCAATGTAAGTTCGAACCGGATGGAAGCTGAATATATATTAATCGGAACTCTATACAGTTTCCTTTACGGCATTGTCGTATCCTACCTAACAACTTACCTGCTGTCGAATATCGGTTTCGTCGGGTAACCACTCGCGACTCTGCGCTCCGATGATCGAGCAACACCTTTTTTGTAAATTATTCATCTTCGAAAACCAGAAAGGAAATTCGTAAGGTGTGGAAAGGCTGCACCGCTTATCCATTCGTGCTTCGTAGGCCTATCTCAGATTAAGCAAGCCTCACTCGCTCGAATCCAGCGGCACGCTGCCGGCGCAATCCAGGAACAGGTTGATTTCAGTGAAACCATCGCTGTCCTGGGAACCGCCCATCATTTCCAGGGCGTAACTCAGCTCTCCGATGGGTAGCAGTTCGATGGACAACTCGAAGGGAACGACGTGCGTCTCTTCCTTTGCGTTCTCCACTGTGTAAAACTGATACTCCTGAGCCTCCGGATCGACGATGTAGGAACATTGCGACCAGCCCTCCACCTTGAAGGTCACGTTTACCTCCCCCTGATAGGTCCAGTACGTGGCGCCGTCTGTGTCCAGAGGTGCTAAGGGATTTCGGCTGAAATCGGCGCTGACCCAAGAATCGACGTAGCTCAACTGCTGCGAGCCGTCGTCCGTCCACACGTCGTCGACGAGATGGAAGCTCATCTGGCCGCCCGCTAAAATCCCCTGCTCATCGAAGCCCAGGTTGAAGGTGATATCGTCCACATGAGTGGCACCCGTACCTTCGTTGTACGAAAAGTGGGAAGGCTCGCTGGGCAGGAACAGGTTATCCCAGGAATACATACTGGTTTCGCATTGAGTGATGTCGATGCTGCGTACCACCGCGCCCGCTTCGCTCTTCTGTGATTCCTCCCGCGCTGTGCTTTCCGTAGACACTTCGATGTCCGGTTGTTCTTCGACGAGATCGTTGAAGTCGTTACTGGCATCTTCCTGCCGGTTTTCCCGCTGACACTGCCGGACGAAGGCGTCGAAATCCACCGGCTGCACGGCCACGCTGCGGCTCACGGTCACGTTCGCCGCTTCCGGTAAGCCCAATGCGGCAAGCACGTTCGCCTTCGCCCCGGAACGCACGAGATCGCGCGCCAGGCCGATGCGCACTTCGCGCCGCACCTTCTTCCAGAACACCTGCCGCAGCACGCGCCGCGCCATCTTCCCCTGCAGCGCGGCACCGCCGGTGACCATCTGCACCACGGCTTCCTTTATGACTTCCTCCGACAGCCACCGGCCGAAGCGCTTCAGGTTGATGCGGCTGGGATCGAGGCGGCGGAAAAAACGCCGCAGCGGGTTGCTGCGCCTGCGCCGACGGCGGGCCAACTGCTCGGCCTGCTTCTTCAAGCGCTCGATTGCCGGTCCGCAGACGTTAGTCAACACTTTCTCGGTGACACATTTATCCACCGCCAATTGATCAGCGGTGGTGTTGCCGTGCAGGTCGGCGCAGAGTTCCTGGTACATCGTCAGCAGCCGCTGCGCCTCGTTCGCCGGTGCGGCGGCTGGATCGACGGCGGAGTTTACCGTCTTCATCAAACCGCGCGAACCGAGCTGCCCACCGACCTCCTCGCCTTCCTCGAACGAAAGGTCGTAGCTGCTGACCATCAGCAACAGCGCCTCGTCCAGCGTATGATCCGGCTTCGCCGCCGAGACCGGAATCACGTCCACGATCAGGCTCACGATCAGGACGGAGGTGAGAACCAAGCTGCGTTTTTTGGAATTATGCCTATCCATTTCACTCCACCTCCACGACGACCGGCAGCGCTTCCACGTAAACCAACTCGCCGTCCTGCAGGCCGAACGTCAGTTCCGGCGCGTAGTACACTTCGGCGTCGTCCACGATCTCGCCTTCCAGCGGGACGACCAGGTACTGCTCCAATCCCGCTGCGGCGATGACTTCTTCCAGGCTCATGAAGGCCGTGAACTGCTCCGGACGGTAGGGTATCGGCGACACCTCGGTGCCCTCATACTCCATTGGATCCTCCAGCACGAGTTCACCGTTCAGGAAAACCACGTCCACGTTCTGCGAGTAGTAGCTCCAGGTCTCCTGGCGCATGACCGTGAGCTCTCCATCCGCGTCGTTGTCCTCGTAGAAGAGGATGGTGAAACCATCCGGCTGCCCGCGCTGGCGCAGCGTTTGTTCCTGGATATCCGTGAGCGGATATGGTTCGAGCGCGATGTCTTCCGCCGAAACATCCTCGAAGATCTTGGGGACCTGGTGATAGGCGGAATTCCACAGCAGAGCTGCAATGACCAGGAGCACGAGGACGAGAAAGACGACGACGCGCCGCCGGGATGCCGGTTTTTCTTTTTGCATCCTTGGGTCTCCTTCTACTTTTACTCACCGAAGACGCAGAGATTCCACCGCCAATTCCTGAACTGCGCTGAAGGATTTTCCAACGAAGAGAATCAAAGCCGTTTCCGGAAACGAACGCTGAAGCATGAGGACGCAGTTTTGTTGTACGAGATATTGATCAACGATTTCCAACAGCATACACCACGGGATGATTCGAGGTCAAGCCGAATCAGGACTGACAACGGCACAACCATGTTGCGAACCTATCGATCCGTCGAGCTGTACTGATGGTAGCGACCTTTGAGCGTTTCGAGAAAATGATGTTGATTGCTGACCACACGAGACCTCTCGTTGAGTCTGTAGCGATACTGCGCCCCCGATTTGAGCCGGATGGTGATGTTCCTCAGGTTTAGAAACTGGATGATGTCGAGCGATTCGAAAGACTGGAAAGACAATTCAGAAAGCCCCAAGAAGATGGCCTTCAATTCGAAAAATCCCATGGTTATCTGCGCGAGGATCAGCCGCCGATCCGTCACGCCGGCGATGTAATGCCTGACAAAGATGAAACCGGATGTGAGATAGCCGATTCCTTCCACTCTTTCGGTCAACCTGAGAAGTGGTTGGGCGTGAAAATGCAGCAAACGCTCGTACTTGGTCAAGGGTTTCCTTCCACCCCGCAAGACTCTGATCCTGGGTATCCGCACGCTCCAGCATATCGGAGTTCTAACGCTGATACAAGCCGCCGCCGTTCAGACACCGGTTCGCTTGGCGCAGCGGCGCGGATGTTGTAGAGTGGAGTCGGCGTTCACCGCATCGGCGGTTCGAAACCTGCGCCACCACGGGAGTCGTACATGCGAGTCATCGACATGGATTCATGGTCGCGCCGCAAGCATTTCGATTTCTACAATAGTTTCGAGCAGCCGCACTTCGGCATGTGCGCCAATGTAGACCTGACCGAATTCCACCGGGCGGTCAAGCGGGCCGGGCATTCGATCAACATAGCCATCATCTACTTGATCGCACGTGCGGCGAACGGCATCGCCGAGTTCCGCTGCCGCATCCGTGGGGAGCAGGTCGTCGAGCACGAGATCGTCCATCCATCGCCGACGATCTTGACGGATGATGATCTCTTCAGCTTCTGCACCATCAATTACAGCGAGGACTACGCAGGATTTGCGGCCCGGGCGGCGGAAAGGATCGCTGCCGTAAAAGCGCAGCCAACCCTGGAAGACGAGCCCGGCCAGGACGACCTGCTCTTCATGACCGCCATCCCCTGGGTCTCTTTCACCAGTTTCAAGCACCCCATGCCCCTGCAGCCGACCGATTCAGTGCCGCGTTTCGCCTGGGGTAAATTCTTCGAAGAGGGGGAGAAACTAAAAATGCCGCTGGCCGTGCAGGCGCACCATGCATTGATGGATGGGCTGCACGTTGGAAGGTATTACGCTGCGGCGCAGGAACTGCTGGATGGTCCCGAATTTATCGAACAGCGTTAATTGCTCTGATCAGAAGTTATCGTTCTATCCGGCGTTCCGGTTCGAATACAATTGCCCCGATTCCAGGTCCCGGAAAAGCTTCAGGTAG
>DAOUEE010000146.1:0-3455 GCA_034430695.1 Anaerolineales bacterium
TACCTGATCCAGGAATTGATTGGCAAATCACACTTCTTGAAAATGAGTAGTCCTATTGATATTTAGACCAAAGGGCTTTTAAGCCCAAGGTTACAGGTTCGATTCCTGTACGGCACATTGATATAAACGTAGACATCCAATTGATATTTATGGGATGTCTCTTTCTTTCGATGTATTATAGGGGCCTTTACTGCCCAAGCAACTCAGATTCGATTCCTGTACGGCGCATCTTTGAGGATGATAGAATCCCGCCGAATTCGGCGGGATTTTCAATTGCCCGGCGGAGAACACGCAAAATGATGAACGCGGAGCAATGACCCTATGAATACACTCATCGTATACGACTCCCAATTCGGCAACACCAAACGCATCGCGCAGGCCATCGGCGAGGCGCTGGAAACGTCCGGAGCGGTGCATGTCCTGCACGTTGCGGACGCCACCCCGCAACACCTCGAAAATCTCGACACCCTCATCGCCGGCTCGCCCACGCAGCGCTTCCGCCCCACCCTGCCCATCACTACTTTCCTCAAATCGCTCCCCGCCGGAAGTCTCAAAGGCGTACGCGCGGCGGCCTTCGACACGCGCCTGACGCTCGAGGAGATCGAGTCGCACGGCGTGCTGGCCTTCTTCGTACGCATCTTTGGCTACGCCGCCAAACCCATCGGCCGGATGTTATCCAGAAAAGGTGGAAAGATGGTCCTGCCGCCCGAAGGTTTCTACGTAGAGGGTATGGAAGGACCGCTGGTTGAGGGCGAACTCGAACGCGCCAGAGAATGGGCACGGCGGATCCCGGATCGTACGTAAGCAGCCCCCCCCGGAATAGCAAGCTTGTCCTCATGCGGATGCCCGTACAGGTCGACCGGATTGTTCCCGCGCCGAAAAGGGTTTATGATAAACAACGGGTGTTCCGAAGCAACGAGAAATTGAACATCCTGGGAGGTCCGCATGAAGTCCGCATTCCGTCCCACACGAACCGCGCTGCTTACGGCCATCTGCCTCGTCCTGATTCTGGCGCTCAGCGCATGTGAATTCCCTGGATTGGCCAGCCAGTCGGAAGGGTCGGGCTCGAACCTGGCCACGCAGGAACAACCGCTTGGCGGTTCCGGCGGCGGCACCTCGGGTGCGGGAGGCGCCGGCGGCCCAGATTTTCCTTCGTTGATCTGCCCCACCGGCGAAGAATCGAAGGACGATCGCGCCGCCTTCGAAGTCGACTACGATCTCACATGGTCGCCGCCGCAGGGTCCGCATATCACGCTGCGGCAAAACTTCGTGTTCACCGCCGCGTACACACCCTCGGAAGACGTCGGGACGGATACACTCACCGGGACGTTGAAGTTCGAAAACCTCGGGCCGCAAAACGCGACCTTCACGATCGTGTGGCCGGAGTGCATGAAGGACGATGAGCCGGTCAGCCAAAAATTCAGTTTCACACCGACGATCACGGGCTCCTGCGCAGGCGGCGTGATCACCATCGCCTACACGGAGAAATGGGAATCGGGACAAATGCTGATCCCGTGTAAAAAGGGCTCCCGCATCTGCGGCGATTCCGACGATTGCAAACCGGTTCCCTGGTACATGCCCTTCGGCTTGGGACCCGCCGGCAGGCTGGAACGTGATTTCACGATCGACAGGCAGTTCAGCGTGATACCGCCCAGTTATGACGTGGACTTCTTGGGCGTGGGAGGTTCCGGCGGCCGCGTGGTCAAGCTGGAATGGCTGCCGTAGCCGCCGCTCATCCACACGAACTGAACGATCCGTTTGACACGTCCCGAAGAAGCCGTCGATGGTCACCCTGTGATTCGCGGCAGATACCGATCGACGTCCGGAGCCCTTGAGCTTATGACCCGTTCACGAGCCCGTTTTCTGCGCGCCCAACTGCGCGACGCCAGCGTGCTCTTCCAGGAGTTCCGCGGCTCGCTGCTGTTCTTCGCGCTCATCGTCTTCGGCGGCGGGCTGCTTCTGCACCTCTTCTACACCTACCCGGACAGCGGGCAGCACCCGGAATTCAGCCGGGCGCTGTACGCCGCCTTCTCCATGATCTTCTTCGACATCCAGCTTCCCTATCCCCGGCAAGCGGCGCTGCAGGCGCTCTACTTCATCATTCCCATCCTCGGCCTGGCGGTCGCCGCGGACGGCGTGCTGCGCTTCAGCGGCGCCCTGCTCAGCAAACAAGCCCGAGGGCAGAAATGGCAAACAGCGATGGCATCTACCTATAAGAACCACATCATCGTTTGCGGCATCGGCAAGGTCGGCTACCGCGTGACCCTCGAGCTGCAGAAATTCGGCCGCGATATCGTGGCCATCGAGATCGACCCCGAAGGGCGCTTCGTCGAAAAAGTGAAGCGCCTCGGCGTACCGCTCATCATCGCCAACGCGCGCCGCTCCGAGAACATTCGCCAGGCCGGCGTGGAGCGGGCGCAGGCCATCATCGCCTGCACCAACGACGAGCTGACCAACCTGGACATCGCCCTCGATGCCCGCGAGATCAATCCCGAGATCATCATCGTGGTGCGCATGTTCGACAGCGACCTGGCGCGGCGTATCGAGAGTGGATTCGGCATCCAAACCGCCATCAGCACCTCGGCGCTCACCGCACCGATATTCGCCTCCGCCGCCATGGGCTTGAACGTGCGCCATAGTTTCTACGTCGGCGAGGAACTGCTGCATCTCTGTGAATTCACCATCCAGCCCCGAGCGGCGCTCGCGGGCTGGGACGTCTCCCGTCTTGAAAGCGAATTGAACCTCTCCGTCATCAGCTACGAGACGAACGGCAGCTCCTGCTTTCATCCCGACGACTCACAAGCGCTCGAAGCCGGCAGCCGCATCCTGGTGCTCGCCTCGCTAGAAACGCTGCGTAAACTGCGCACGCTGAACGCCCCCGGAGGATGACCATCCATGCCCCACATCGATTGTTCAATCGCTGCGCTTCACGACCTGGCTGAGATCGACTGGAACACGCTGCTGCAGTTCTTCCTGATCGCCGTCGCCATCGGGTTGATCCTCACTGCCCTGCTCGCCGTTTTGATCCTGCGCAGCGTGCGGCGCATCTCCCTCCCCCCGGATGCGGATTTCTTCACCGCCCTGCGCGCCACGCCCCTGACCGTGGTACTCATGCTCGACCTGCTCGACTTCAGCCTGGATTTCCTCTCGGCGCCGATCGCCTGGCCGCTGCTGGGCCGGCTCGGCCTCACCCCGCTGCGCGAGGTGACCGTCATCGAGGAGTTGATTCCCGGGACGCAGGTCATCCCCACCATGACGCTGGCCTGGCTTGCGGCGCGCATCATCCGCCGCGGATGAAGCGCCAGATGCGCATGCAGTCCCATCGTATCTACTTAAGTCTGTTGCTGCTGCTCTTGCTCGGCGCATGCGCACCTGCAGCGCAATCTCCGGCGCCAACGGCGGCTGCCAGTCCTACCGCTGCCCGCCCAGCCACCGCCAGCGCCACGATCGCAACC
>DAOUEE010000147.1:0-21338 GCA_034430695.1 Anaerolineales bacterium
TCGGTGCCGGCTCCTGGCGCATGGCGGGTACATAAACGGCAGCGGCGGCCAGATACATCAGGGCGATGACGAGGCAGGCGGCGCCCCCAAGTATGTACAGCCGTTCGCGAGAGGGGCGAGCGGATTCCGTCGCCTTCATCGAGTCCATATTTTCATTACCCATGACCTCCTCCTGTAAACGAACCGGCTGATGACGACCGTTCCTGCCTTTTCGTCCCGCGGTCACTGTAGAAATTGTAGTACATGGAGTAGCGCCCAACAATGACCATTCCTGCACGATTCGTGGCCTCTTGCGTAAGGCAAGACCCGTTTCGCGCAAATTGACAGCGTTTTCATTCATGGTATCGTAAGAACGAGATGAAGAGAAAGAACAGATCCCCGATTGCCGTTTCTGTATCGGTGCTCTCGCAGCTGCTCCGCTATCTAAAACATCTCGACGCGGACATCGACGGGATCTTTCAGTCCGCAGGAGTAGATCCCGGCTTTCTACATGATCCGGATAGCCACATCCCGGTTGAAACCTATATCGCCATCCAGGAAGAGGCCGCAAGCACCACCCAGGATCCCTGTTTTGGATTGCACATGGGGGAGTTTGCCGAACCCGGCAGTTGGTCGATTCTCGGGTACATGATGATGAACTGCCAAACACTCAGCGAAGCCGCAGAAAAATCGGCGCGGTACTCGAAGATCGTGGGAAATCTGATCCAAATGAAGGCACAGCTCGGCTGGGGAAAGGTAAAGGTGATCCTTTCGACACCGAAACACGCACCCGCTCTCTCGCGGCACTGTTTCGAATCCACACTCTCAAGTACTGTGCGCATGGGCAGGAGCCTTACGGGCAAGCAGATCGATCCCCTGGAGGTTTGCTTCGACTACTCACAACCCGCATCGATCAGCGAATACGAAAGGATTTTCCACTCCCCGGTTCTGTTTGACCAGAAGCAGACTTCCATCACATTCGATATCCGTGTGGGAAACACACCCCTGCTGCAGCCCAATCGAAACCTGCTGGAGCAGTTCGAAAACTACGCGCGGGAATACCTCGCAGAAATCGAAGGCATCGACAAAACGACCCGGGCTGTGACCAAGCACATCCTTGCCCGCTTGGACAGCAAGGACCTCACGTTGGTCAGCATCGCCGACGAAATGTCGATGAGCGTACGCACGCTGCAGAATCACTTGAAAAGCGAAGGGGTTGTCTTTCGAGAACTTCTCGAAGACACGCGCGTGCGGTTGGCGAAAAAGTATTTGTGTGAGAATTACACGGTCGAAGATATCACCTATCTGCTCGGTTTCTCCGAACCCAGTGTGTTCAGAAAGGCCTTCAAGAAATGGTCGGGAAGCACACCCCGTGAGTATCGAGAGATGACCTTGATGAGAAACGTTCGCGGAATGAATTGATCCGACGCTCAGAAAAATACAGGACGGCGGCCGGGAACCTGGCCGCCGTCGTTTTCGATCCGTTCCAATGCTGCCTGCGCCTTTCACTGTCCGGGCGGCTCCTGGCAAGCCATCTCGGTCGTCATCCACGTGAGGTCCTCAACGACGACCGTCGCCTTCCGGGCAACGTCCTCGATGCTGGCAGCGGTCGTATTGCAGTTATCGCTGCTCAGCCCGGCAATTTGAAGCCGGTAACGTTCCCCCACGAAAATACTGCCCGGAGTAAGCTCGACACGATCGCCGATTTCATCCCGCAATAGTGCGAACTCGGTCGGTGTTACCTGTTCATAGACCACGCCGTCAGGACAGTGAACTTCTTCCGTTTCCGTCCCGGCATTGTAGGAGACCGAACAACTGGCGTTTCGCTGCGCGATTTCCAATTGCTCTGCGTTCCAGAAAATAAAGCGCACCGGGCGCTGATCGGAAAACATACCTGCATCGACGGCGATCGTGAAGGACACTGCGGTATCAGAGGTCGTGTCAGGAGATATCACACTACATCCTGCTGACAGGACGAGCAATACGAGAGCAAATTTCATCGCTGCAGTCCGAGACATATCCGTTTACTCCTCTCTATCTTCAAACGCCTATCGCTATTATTTTGTTCCCCTATGTGGAAGCCGGTCTAGAGCAGCACCCAGAAAATCGTCACGTTCGTGACCAGATTGAACGCGGCGTGCGCCGCAACGGCAGGCCATATCGAACCACCCTGCGTACGGCATTGCGTCAGAAACCAGCTCAATCCCATCATCATCATAAACCACAACGCTCCCGAGACCCAGGTGAACTGCAAGCCTGTAGACGCCTGGCGGATACCATGATGCAAAAAATGTACGCTGCTGAAAGCAGCCGCATTAACCATTGTTGCCGCTCGTCCACCCAGCCGCTTCTCAACCGCGGCATGGGTCATTCCGCGGAAAAAGAACTCCTCCCCGACGGGGCTAAAAAGCATGGCGGGGATCGTGTAGAGCAGAAATAGCTTCAGCCGCGGAAGTTGTTTCAACACGGCATCAATGTCAAACGAATCTCGAAGGCTGATGTACCAATTATTGGCTCCAAGGCCATACAATTCATAGCCGATGAAAAAGATGATCAGCGACGCCAGCGCGGCAATAAACATCCCCCGATAAAGCCAGCGGAAATCGTGTATGCGAATCAAACCCACAGCCCTGCGTCCGGATCTGGAGTAGAAGACAAACGGAAAGCACCACATCAACAGGAAATTCAGCATGACGAGCATGCGTGTCTCAGTTGGCCCGAACAAGCCCCAACAGCGAATGCCGGCCAGGATCAAGAACAAGACGAGATTCAAAAACCAGGCGCGCCGAAAGATGCGCGCCCATATCGGACGCAGGAGCGTCGTGTCCATTCCGGGCACCTCCTTCTTCTGTAGATACGCTGATTGACGGAATAAGTTGCAGCTTGTTTCGGGTCCAACCCGGGACGGAACTCGCGCTTGACTTAAATTGATGTCCACAGTCAACCGCATCACCAAGGGGAGATTTCCAAAAGGAACCATAAAATCACCTCGCAGAACAGTAGAGAAACTGCAAGGTCGCGGTAAAGAACTGTGCCATATGATTAATCTGGCTGAAGGACTACGAGCAAAAGCGGTTCTTTGCTCGCATCTCGTGTGCTGTGATCCGCGAGCAAAACGTATGGGTGAGGTTGAATTGTGGATTCGAAACTCAAACAAGTGCTGCCGAAGATTGACCTGAAAATCGGTCGAAGGGATCGAAAAGACTCGAAACCCTTCAGTTACTACGATCTGATCGACGTGCTCGAGCACCCGGGCTGCCCCGTCTGCAATCTGCTGGTGCAGAAATCGGATCGGTATCTCGATTCCATTTTCTCCGAGAAGCTCCTCGACCCTGAAACCCAACAGGCATTCCGGGAGCGAAGAGGGTTATGCGCGCAGCACAGCGCCCGGGCGACCGAATACATCGGCGGATCGCTGGAGATCGCCATGTTGTACGCCGTCGGTCTCGAGGAAGTGGTCAACGCCTTTATGGCGGACTCGCCAAACGGAAATGGCAGTTGGCTGCAGAATCTCACCACTCGCAGCCAGTCGGCCCTGGAAAATCATCTGGCCCCCACTGGAACGTGCGCGGTCTGCAGTTATATGGTGGAATGCGAGCAGCGCTATATCGAAACGCTGGGCAAGTACATCAGTGATCGAAAGCTGGAGAAGGCGTTCGAAGCGTCCGAAGGTCTTTGTCTGCCGCATTTTCGCATCGCACTTCGGGAGATCAACGAAGAACCCGCGAGAGATCTTCTGGTTGCGCTGCAGAAATCGATATGGGCGGAGCTAAAAAGAGACCTCGATTCGTTCATCGCCAAGAGCAATTACCTGCACCAACATGAAATTAATCCGCGCGAAGGTGAAAGCTGGCGCCGCGTGATGCGCATCGCCGGAAAGAGCGGCGTCTTCGGTCCTGACCGATTCTGATTTGGATGGATGGTCACATCCACGCTCTCAATAATACAACCCCGTTCACTTCGGAAATCAACGTGTGCCGGTTATGTAATTTTCCAGTTGAGAGATCATAAATTCTTGCTGTTCGATCGTGCTCTTGACCACGTCGCCGATCGAGATCACGCCGATCACCTCGCCCGCATCGACGATGGGCAAATGGCGGATTCGCTCTTCGGTCATGAGAGACATTGCGGTCTGGATGTTGTCGGCGGGTGAGAGGGAATATACGTTCCGGGTCATGATGGCTCGGACGTGTTTATCCGTCGACACCTTCGCACTTGTGGCGACTTCACGGGCGTAATCGCGCTCGGAAAAAATGCCGACGAGTTTCCGGTTTTCCATCACCAGGAGGGCGCCGACATCTTTTTCGGCCATCAGCTCCAGCGCAGTAAAAATCGACGCCTCAGGCGGCACGGACCAGACGTCATATCCCTTGGACTCGAGCAATTGGCGGACTGTAATCATGGCAACATCCTCCCATTTATGGAGTAAGCGGATGTAATAAGTCTACTAAAATACCGGCGGAATAGCAAGGAGATCGGCGAGCAAAACTTTTTGGTATCGTGCCTGTTTGGGAGGGTGGAGCGGCGAAACACACCTCCGCTCCACCTCGGAGCCTGGGGATATCGACCTTGGATGCGCCTGTGCATCACCCGCCGCGGTCAAGCCACTTCGGCATATTCGAATTGGCTGTAATACAACTCAGCGTAGAACCCATTTCGTGCCAGCAGTTCTTCATGTTTGCCCTGCTCAACGATATCTCCCTCGTTCATCACCAGGATCAGATCGGCGTTGCGAATCGTGGAGAGACGATGGGCGATGATGAAGCTGGTGCGGTCGCGCATCAGATTGTCCATCGCCTGCTGGATCAACACCTCCGTGCGGGTGTCAACCGAACTGGTCGCCTCGTCCAGAATCAACATGCTCGGGTCGAGCGTTATCGCACGGGCGATCGTGAGCAACTGTTTCTGCCCCTGGGAAATGTTGGAGACTTCTTCGTTGAGCACAAGATTGTAACCTTCGGGCAGCGTACGTACGAAGTGATCGACGTGCGCGGCTTTCGCAGCGGCGATCACTTCCTCGTCACTGGCACTTGGCTTTCCATAGCGGATGTTCTCCATGATGGTGTCGTTGTACAACCAGGTATCCTGCAGCACCATGCCGAATATGCAGCGCAAATCCGCGCGCCGGAAATCCTTGATGTTGTGCCCATCGATCAGGATGGCGCCCTCATCGACATCGTAAAATCGCATCAGCAATTTGACCATGGTCGTCTTTCCGGCGCCCGTCGGTCCTACGATGGCGATCTTCTGCCCGGGTTTGACGTCGGCGGAAAAATCTTTGATCACGACTTCATCCGCCGTATAGCCGAAGCGAACGTGCTGGAATTCGACATGACCTTCGATTGCATCGGGCTGTACGGGATTTTCGGCATCCGGAATTTCTTCGGCCTCGTTTAGGAATTCAAAGACCCGCTCCGCCGCGGCGGCGGTCTGCTGGAGGATGTTGGAAATGTTGGCGATCTGCTGGATGGGTTGCGTGAAGGAGCGCACATATTGGATGAAAGCCTGGATGTCGCCCACGGTGATCGTTTGCTGGATCGCCAGGTAACCGCCAAGAATGGCGATACCTACGTATGCGAGGTTGCTGACGACGTTCATGATCGGCATGATCAGGCCGGTGAAGAACTGGGATTTCCATGCCGAGCTGTACAGCGTGTCGTTCAATCCATCAAAACGTTCGATGCTTTCGGCTTCCCCGTTGAAGGCCTTCATCACCAGGTGTCCGCCAAACATTTCTTCGACGTGGCCGTTGACGTGGCCGAGATAGTCCTGCTGCTGCATGAAGTATTTTTGGGATTGACTGACCACCAGGACGACGATTCCCGCCGAGAGTGGGATGATCAGCAAGGCGATAAGCGTCATCTTCCAACTGATCGAGATCATCATGACCAAAACGCCGATCACCGTGACGACCGATGTGACGATCTGCGAAAGGCTTTGACTCAACGTCTGATTGACCGTGTCCACGTCGTTGGTAATGCGTGAGAGCACTTCACCCTGGCTGGTTCTGTCGAAGTATTCAAAAGGCATACGGTTGATCTTGTCTGCAATATCCCTACGGAAGCGGTAGGTGATGTCCGTAGAAATCGAGGCCATGATCCAACCCTGGATGAACGAGAACAACGTAGAAGCCAGATACAGCGCCAGCGTGATCAAGATGATCCGGCCGATGTAACCGAAATCGACTCCGCTGCCCGTCCCCGTAACGATCCCGATGACGCCCTCGAACAACTTCGTCGTTGCCTGACCCAAAATCTTGGGTCCGACGATGGCGAAAATCGTTGAAGCCACCGCGAAGAGCATCACGATCACGATGGCGGTCTTGTAGGAACCAAGGTATGCGATCAACTTGCGCATCGTGCCCTTGAAATCCCGCGCTCGGTCCCCTTTCAACATGGCCATCGGCCCGCCGTGGCCCATTGGTCCGCGACCGCGCATCAGCCCGCGAGGTCTAGGCTGCGATGATGAATTACCGTCACGAGAATTCATGCCAACTCCTCCTCGCTCAACTGCGAGCGGGCGATTTCCTGATACGTTTCGCAGGTCTGCATCAATTCGTGATGCCTGCCTTTTCCTACCACCCTGCCTTCCTCGAGCACGACGATTTGGTCAGCGTTTTTAACCGTCGCCACACGCTGCGTGACGATCAAAACCGTCGAATCACCGGTTTTCTCTTTGAGCGTCATGCGCAACTTCGAATCGGTTTTAAAATCCAGCGCCGAGAAGCTGTCGTCGAAGATATAGATCGGTGGTTTCTTCACCACTGCGCGGGCGATCGCCAGGCGTTGACGCTGGCCACCGGAAACGTTGGTGCCTCCCTGGGCAACCTGCGCATCGAAGCCATCTTCATCGGCGAAGATAAACTCGCTGGCCTGTGCGATATCGACGGCTTCTCGCAGGGTTTCATCGCTGGCATCTTGATCCGCGTATCGCAAATTGCTCTCGATGGTACCCGAGAACAGCATGCCTTTTTGAGGAACGTAGCCGATCTTGTCACGCAGATCATGCTGCCGTACATCGCGAACATCGATCCCATCCAGAAGGATGCCGCCTCCGGATACGTCGTAGAAACGCGGAATGAGGTTGATCACCGTAGATTTGCCGCAACCCGTCGAACCGATGAAAGCCGTGGTCTCGCCGGGGCAGGCGGTGAAGCTGATATCGTGCAGCACGTCGTCCATCGCGCCCGGGTAATGGAAATAGACATTGCGGAATTCGATCTCCCCACGAAAATGCCTTCCAAATTCCTTAGGTTTTTCCGGATCCTTGATGGCGATCTCCGTTTCCAACACGTCGGCAATGCGATCGCCGGAGACGGCCGCCCTGGGCAAGAAGATGAACATCATCGACATCATCATGAAGGCGAAGACGATCTGCATGGCATACTGCAGGAAGGCCATCATGTCACCGACCTGCATGTTCGCCTCCGCGACCTGATGCGACCCGACCCAGATAATACCCAACGATAAACCGTTCATCAGCATCATCATCACGGGCATCATTGTGACCATCACGCGAGCGATGAACAAACTGGTATCGGTCAATTTGCGGTTGGCGTCATCAAAACGCGCGGCTTCGTCATCTTGCTTGTTGAAGGCGCGAATGACCATCATCCCCGATAAATGCTCACGCGTCACCAGGTTGAGGCGGTCGATCAGGCTCTGTATGATTTTAAACTTGGGCAGTGCTATGGAGAAAACCACCAGGATGACGGTGAGCAATGCTCCGACGACCACGGCGATGATCCACCACATCTCCGCACTTTTGTCGATGGCACGGATGATACCGCCGATACCGAGGATCGGAGCAAAAAAGACCAGGCGGATAATCATGAAAATGACCATCTGCAATTGAGTTACGTCGTTGGTCGATCGAGTGATGAGCGAAGCCGTTGAAAATTTATCGAATTCCGTGCTGGTGAAATTCTCCACTTTTTTGAACACATCTTTACGAACGTCGCGTGCCGCTCCTGCAGCCGTTTTGGCGGCCATGTACCCGACGGCGATGGTACACAAGCCGCCGACGAGCGAGATCAACAGCATCAAGCCTCCCGTGCGCAGGATGTAACTGGTCTGCAGCTGGCCGGTGTCCATACCGAGTGCCTCGTACTCCGTGCGAACGGCCTCGACGGCCATCTGGGTGGTCATGCTGGCCCCGAGGGTCGTGACCATTTGATCTATTCTGTCTTTCACCGCGGTTAGCTGAGTGGCTGGCAAGCTTTTCAGCACGTCGAAAACATCCATCCCTGCCGGTATCTTGGAAAGGTCAATGTTGAATCCCAGGTCCATCGACGGTGCCTGGGATGGGTTGGCGATCATTCGCTCGATGCCGGAAACAGCCAACCAGGACTTTCCCATGATGGGATTCAGCGCATCGATCTCCTGCCGATCTAGATCTTTGCGTACGTAAATGGGTTCCGTCGCCAGGATGGGGTAATCTTGAATGTACTGCTCCGCTTGCGGCGTGCCCGGCTTCACGAGAAGATAATCGTCCAGCACGCGTGAGGATTCCTCATCGCTCATGAAGATGAGAAGCCGTTCCATTTTGCTCTGACGAACGGCGACCGGCACGGCGTTTTCGACGCCGTTCTGCTGAATTCCGTTGTTGATGATCTTCGAAAGATAATCCGGCAGCGCGAGATTCGCATTTGCCTGAACGAACAACAGCAAGATGGATAAGACGATGAAAAGGGCGTAGGGTTTCAGATATTTTCGCAATCGCAGCATGTAAGCTTGCTCCTCGAATAGACCTTCAGTTTTCGGATTCGTTGGGAGAGTGCAGCTGGGCGGCCTTTTCGATCAAGGTATCCAATGCTGTCGCTATCTGTTTTCTTTCACCGGGTGAAAGCAGATCGAACACATCATCCAACCAGCTCACGCGGGCACAGATCGACTCTTCCATTATGCGGTGTCCTTTGTCCGTCAGCGCAATTTGCTTGACTCGACGGTCACCCGGATCTTCAGAACGCAGGATCAAATCCTGCTGCACCAGCCGCTCCAGCATTTGGCTTGCCGCGGCGCTGCTCACACCGATGTGATCGCCCAGATCGGTGACTCCGGCGCTGCCCATGTGATGGAGATGGATCAATGCACCACACTGGGACATGGAAAGCCCGTTTTCCTTTGCATAACGGATGAAGTTGCGCATCGAGTTACGCATGAAGATTTCCATCCAAGCACGCATTCGATTCATGAGCACATCATCATCCACCATGCTTAACCTCCCTTAATATTTAAGGAGTTTGAAATATAAACGAATCTTAAGAATGTGTCAAGGATGGGATTCGGTCCAATTCGGGCCAGGGCAGTTTAGCGATCTTTAAGCCGTGGGAATCGGTCTTGCCGGAGATGACGCGTATGGTATTCTCTTTTCAAGAGCGTTCGTGGGGCCGCTGCCGGAAAGTACGAAGGTTTTTCGATGTTGACAAGCATTTCTTCCATAGTACAATTGTTCTATAGCCGGTGGGTAACTGCGAGATGCGCACGGCCACCCGGGCCGGAACGAGACGAAAACCCCCATCGGAGAGGAGAATTCCCATGTTCCACACAATCGTTCTTGTCGGCAATCTTGGCCGCGATCCTGAGATGCGCTACACCCCCAGCGGTCAGGCGGTGTGTAATCTCAGCGTAGCCACCAACCGCACCTGGTCACGCGACGGCGAGCAGCAGAAAGAAACCACCTGGTTTCGCGTAACGGTCTGGGGACGGCAGGCAGAGACCGTGAACCAATATCTGCGCAAGGGCCGCAGCGTACTGGTCGAAGGGCGCCTCAATCCCGACGAAAATGGAAACCCGCGTATTTGGACCGGCAACGACGGTCAGCCACGCGCATCCTTCGAGGTCACGGCTCAAACCATTCGCTTCCTGGGAGGGCGCGGGGACGAAGGTGGATTTGATGCGGATCAAGGCATGGGACCACAATCCGAAGACGAGATCCCCTTCTAAAATAAATCCACGAAAAGCCCTCAGCCCGTTCTTTCGTGGCTGAGGGCGACCTTTCCCTCTGGAGTTAGTCTATGTCCAAGAGTGCAGAAAAATCCAAAGTACCCGGCCACATCCGAGTCAATTTACCCCAACAGCTTCAAGCCACGTATTCCAATTTCGCCTTGATCAGTCATTCACGCTCCGAGTTCATTATTGATTACGCGCAAATCCTGCCGCAGGTCGCGCAGGCCAATGTCCTCGCCCGTGTCGTGATGACCGCCTTCAACACCAAACTGCTTCTACGCGCATTGACGGAACACATGGCCCGCTTCGAAGCGGAGCACGGCGAAATCGAGCTTCCGGAAGGCACTTCGCTGGCAGACCAGCTATTCAAGGGCGTGCCCCCGGATTCGCCCGACTCAAAACCTGCGGACGAAGAGTGATTCTTATGGACAAACTTGAAGCCATCGGTGAGGAGATCCGCGAGTACCTCGAAATTAAAAACGCGGCGCGAGATCGTGCCCTGCAACAAACGCGCAAAATCATACGCCACTGTTCGAAAGCCATCCGAGCCGCGCACCGTGATGAACTCGACGCCTGCCAGGAACAACTGCAAGGGGCAACCGATCTCATCGCAATGCTGAAAGAGACTCTGGCGGATTACCCCGATCTGTTCCACGCAGGATACACGCGCAGCGCGCTGCGGGAATTTGTGGAAGCGAGCATCGTCCTGGCGCTGCTCGCTGATGAGCCCTTGCCCTCTCCGAAGAATTTGGATGTGGACTATGCCGCCTATCTAAGCGGGCTGGGTGAAGCGGCGGGAGAATTGCGCCGTCGCGTTCTCGACATTCTGCGCCACGATGAATTCGCCGAAGCGGAACGACTGCTTGGTTACATGGACGAAATTTACAGCCTGCTCGTCACGATCGACTTCCCCGATGCCATCACGGACAATTTGCGCCGGACAACAGATATGGTGCGCGGCGTAACCGAACGCACGCGAGGCGACCTGACCACGAGTCTTCGACAACACGAATTGAAGATTGCTCTCGAATCCGTAGAGAAGAAGCTGGGATCTGGATAGGGCGTGGCCGAACGTAACATACGCGCCTCGGAAATCGTGGAATTCGTATACTGCCGACGAGCCTGGTGGTACACCCAGCAGGGATTTCAGTCGGACGAAACCCAAAGGCGCCAGGCCATGGGGAATCAAATCCATGGGCGCCATGGTCGCACGGTCATCCTGACGGGATGCCTGCGTACGCTGGGCTATATCTTTCTAATTGCGGCGTTCGTCAGCGGGGTTGCATATCTCGCCTCGTTGGCACTTGAGTGAACGATGCCGGTCATTATTTTGATCTTGTTCGTGATGGGGCTGTTCATCCTGCGCATTGCAAGCCAGCAGTATGCCCTCGTCGGTCTTCCGCGCGGCAAAGTCATCTACCTGGACACAACGAAGCTCGATCCTACGCCGAATGCGCTCTACGATCCTGTAATCGGGCTTTCCGGTAAACCCGATTATCTCATCCGGGACCATGAGGGAATCGTTCCTGTCGAATTGAAATCCGGAAGAGCTCCCCTTCAACCCTACCCAGGGCATACCTATCAATTGGCAGCGTACTGCCACCTGGTTGGCGCAATCTACGGCCGCCGCCCAAAATATGGAATCGTAAAATATGCGGACAAATCATTCGCCATCGACTTCAATGAAGAACTGGAAAACAAATTGCTCGACATCCTCGCTGAAATTCGGCGCTGCGAACAACGTATTCCGGATCGTTCTCACGCTTCGCCCAGACGATGCCGCGCCTGCGGCCACCAGGAAAACTGCGACCAAGGTTTGGACTAAAACGTAAATCCAGTAACCCTCAGCTATAATACAAACGATGACTCTAGATGCATTTATTCCCCAACGCGTGGCTATCGCCGCACATCCGACTGTAGAAGCAGCGCGAGAATTGGCGGACGAAATCGCCGTATACCTCGCAACCCGTGACGTATCGACGATTTCCGCCGGACTCTACGATGAAGAGCTGCGCAAGAATGTATTGGAAGGCGGCGCCGATCTGCTTGTTGCCGTCGGTGGTGACGGAACGATGCTGCGCGCCAGTCACCTTTGTGCGGCTCCTCGCGTGCCCATATTGGGGATCAAACTTGGGCATCTGGGTTTCCTCACGGAGGCCCCCCACGAAGATTGGAAGCCGGCCGTAGACCGAGTGCTTGCGGGAGAGTATCGCCTGGAAGAGCGCATGATGCTGCGTGCCGTCCACGTGCGCGCAGGCGAGACGCAGGGAACCTGGGAATTGCTCAACGAGGCGTTTATCGGCAGGGGCGAAATGACCCGGCCGGTAATTCTAAACACCGAAATCGATGGCCATCATCTTACGACCTACGTCGCTGACGGGGTGATCATCGCCACCCCAACCGGTTCTACGGCATATGCGCTTGCGGCGGGCGGCCCCATCTTGCCGCCGGAGCTTCGCAACGTGCTGATCGTTCCTGTAGCACCGCATTTATCCGTCGATCGAGCCCTCGTGTTATCCGAAGGTTCCTGGGTTCGCGTCGAGATCCACATGGATCATCAGGCCGCACTCAGCATCGACGGTCAAGCGCCAATTCCGCTCCAGGATGGCGATCAGGTCGAGGTGTGCGCAAGCGAACACTCTATCTACTTCGTGCGTTTCGAAGACGCGGATTATTTCTACCGCAATCTGACGATGCACATGAACAGGAATCCCTCCGCAGGAGTCGAATGATGAGCGACCAGGTAATGGTATGCGTCAACCATCCGAACCGTGAAACCAGGCTGCGCTGCAATCGCTGCAATCAACCGATTTGCGCTTCTTGTGCCGTGCAAACGCCTGTGGGTTACCGCTGCCGATCGTGCATTCGAGGACAGCAGAAAATTTTTGAAACCGCACGGCAACACGATCTGCCCATCGCCTTTGGGGTGGCCGCTGTAGCCGTCTTGATCGCAACCGCCATCTTAAACTATTTAAGTTATTGGGGCATATTTGTAGCGCCGGTCGTGGGCGGCGGGATCGCAGAAATTGTACGTTGGTTCACCCGCCGCAGACGAAGCCTGCGTTTGCCGCTCGTCACCGCCATCGGCGGTGGAGTCGGTGTCGCTGCATATTTAAGCTACTTCGTACTTTCCAATCTGGGCCTGTCTTTCGCTTCGAGCGGAGTCAACGCAGCCCTTCTCGGCGGCATGATTCCTTCTTTCATCTGGCCCGTCGTACATGGTGCTCTTATGGTATCTGCACTCTACTATCGTTTGAAAGGGATTCGTCTTTGATTGTCCCATGCTGACCGAACTGCGAATTCAGAATTTTGCAATCATCGACGACTTGAAGCTAAAACTGGCTTCAGGATTCATCGTATTCACCGGTGAAACCGGTGCCGGTAAATCCATAATCATCGATGCCGTAGAAATGCTTCTGGGAGGACGTGCGGACAGCACGATGGTCCGCAGCGGCGCCGAGCAGGCCCTACTGGAAGGGGATTTCTCCCTGGAGCCTGCCATTCGTCAGGACGTGCATGCAATTCTGGAACGAGAGGAATTGCTCGATGATCCCGATCACGTCACGATCGGGCGTGAAATCCGGGCGCAAGGCCGCAACATCTGCCGCATCAATGGCCGCACCGTAAATTTGGGCTTGCTGCGCGAATTGGGCGAATTGTTGGTCGACGTACACGGCCAATCCGAGCACCTCAGCCTGCTGCGCGTGCGCGAGCATCTTAATCTTCTCGATCGCTTTGCACACGTCGAAGGATTGCAAGCCTCATTTCGCGAGTCGTATCGACAGTTTCAAAACGTTCAAAAGGAGCTTGCCGATTTACGCCAGCGGGAGCAGGATGCTGCCCGCAGAGCGGATCTGCTCAACTTTCAGATCAACGAAATCGATGCCGCCGCACTGCAGATCGGAGAAGACGAAACGCTGCTCGCGGAACGCACCCGCCTCGCGAATGCGGAACAACTTGCCTCTTTCGTGGAGAAATCGCTTGCACTGCTGGATGATGCACCCGTCGGCGTCGAGACGGTATCCGAGTTGTTGGGAAAAACGGCTCACGCCATCGAAGGATTGGCGAAGGTTGACGAAAGCATGCAGGATGCGCAAGTCGACGCGCAGACACTGATCGAGCAGACCAGCGATCTCGCACGTCGATTAAGGCGTTACCGGGAAGGGATCGAATTCAATCCGACTCGCCTGGATGAAGTCGAGGAACGTCTGGGGCTGATTCACTCGTTGCAGCGGAAATATGGGGGGACGATACGACAGATTCTCGATCGTGCCGAAGAAGCTCGCCAGGAACTCGAAACGATAACCCATGCCGAAGAACGCATCCAGAAACTCGCGATCGAAAAGGGAAAATGGCTCGAGCGCCTCGCCGAGATCGGCGAAGAACTCTCGCACGTTCGCCGTCAGGCAGCGGAGGAATTGTCGCAGGCCATCGAAGCCGAATTGAGTGATCTGCGCATGCAAGGCGCACAGTTCTCCGTCGATCAGACGTGGCAAGACGATCCCCGAGGTGCGCCCATCGGCGATCGAAACGTCGCATTCGACGCCACAGGTCTCGACCAGGTGGAATTCCTCATCGCCCCAAATCCCGGCGAAGGACTCAAACCACTGGTGAAGATCGCATCGGGTGGTGAAACCTCGCGCTTGATGCTGGGTTTGAAAAGCGTGTTGGCCAAAGCGGACCGCACACCCACCTTGATCTTCGACGAGATCGATCAAGGCATCGGCGGGCGAGTGGGCGCCATCGTCGGCAAGAAACTGCGGGGATTAGCACTGGAGCATCAAGTCCTTTGCGTCACCCATCTTCCCCAATTGGCCGCCTACGGTAACCAGCATTACAAAGTGGAGAAGCGCGTCGAGGGAGGCAGGACGATTACCGTGGCGCGTGCGTTGAAAGAACCCGAAAATATTCCCGAACTGGCGTTGATGCTGGGGGGAGTTACGGAATCGAATTTGGAGAGCGCGGCCGATCTGCTGCGCCAGGCAACAGAGACTGGCTGATCGTTATCGGACAGCATCCGGGTTTCTGCTACATGGGTGAAAAAATCGCCCTCACAGACGCGTTGATTTTTAGATCGACGTAGCCAAGCCGGTACAGGCCGCGCTTCGATTCATAAAAAACAGACTTAGGCCGGCACCTCGTCCTTAATTTCGATTGATGTACCCTTGTCGTAACGTTCAAACACGATGCCGTCTTCTTCACGGTGATCGACCATCACCGTGTCGCCCTCCTCGAACTCGCCCTGGAGAATCTTGACCGAAAGCGGACTTTCGATGTGCTTCTGCAGCGCTCTACGCAGCGGACGGGCGCCGAAAGCAGGATCGTAGCCTTCCTCGGAAAGCCACGTGCGGGCTTCGTCGCTCAATTGAACGTTCAAGCCGTATTCGGCCAGTCGTTCCCGGATTTGCTCCATTTGCAGATCGACGATGGACAACATCTGCTCGGATGACAACGGAGAGAAGATGATGATCTCATCGATGCGGTTGAGGAACTCCGGCCGGAACGTGTCCTTCAGCGCCTTTTCGATTTTTTCCTCCGATTTACGCTGATCGTTCAACCCACCTTGGCCGTGAAAACCTAACGTTCCCGCATGGGTGACGAATTCCGTGCCCAGGTTGGAGGTCATGATCAAGACCGTGTTGCGGAAATCGACCGTGCGTCCCTGACCATCCGTCAAGCGCCCGTCATCGAGGATCTGCAACAGCGAATTCCACACTTCAGGGTGCGCCTTTTCGATTTCGTCGAAGAGAATGACGCGGTACGGGCGGTGGCGAACGGCCTCCGTAAGTTGGCCGCCTTCCTCGTAACCGATATAGCCCGGAGGGGCACCGAAGAGACGCGAAGCGGTGTGTTGTTCGCGGTATTCACTCATGTCCACCCGTACCAACGCATCCTCGTTGTCAAACATGAATTCCGCCAACGCCTTCGCCATTTCGGTTTTTCCAACACCCGATGAACCGAGGAATATGAACGACCCGATCGGTCGTCTTGGATCCTTCAATCCTGCACGCGCACGACGAATGGCGTCCGCCAGGGCTTGAATAGCCTCATCCTGACCGACGATTCTCTCGTGGATCCGTTCTTCCATGTGCAGTAATTTCTCCGCCTCGGTTTCCATCATCTGACTCACGGGAATTCCCGTCCACATATGCACGACTTCGGCGATATCCTTCTCGTCGACCACTTCATCGAGCTGGTGTTCGGCTTCCCAATTGTCACGTTTTTCGTGAAAATCAGTCTCCACACGGATGCGTTCCGCTTTTTTCTCTGCCGCACGCTCGTAATCCCGCTCAACGCCCGCGTGTTCTTCTTCGGCCAGGAGTCGATCGATTTCGGCTTTCATTTCTTTCAAGTCGTCGGGAAGCGAGTACAGCGCCACGCGCAGTTTCGCGGCAGCTTCATCGATGAGGTCGATCGCCTTATCCGGGAGATGGCGGTCGGTGACGTAGCGCTGCGATAGTCTGGCGGCTGCAACGAGAGCCTCATTGGAGAAATGTACTTTGTGGTGCGCCTCGTAGCGGTCGCGCAATCCTTGCAGCATTTCGATCGTCTCTTCGACCGAGGGCTCCTCGACGTACACGGGAGCAAAGCGCCTTTCCAACGCAGCGTCCTTTTCGATATGTTTGTGGTATTCATCGAGCGTCGTTGCGCCGATGCACTGCAGTTCACCGCGAGCCAAAGCGGGTTTCAACATGTTGGAGGCATCCATCGCACCCTGTGCAGCCCCCGCGCCAACGACGGTGTGCAGTTCGTCGATCATGAGGATGATGTCACCTTCCGCGCGCTGGATCTCTTCAATAGCCGCTTTAAGACGCTCTTCAAATTCTCCACGGAATCGTGAGCCGGCGATCATCGCGCCCAGGTCCAAAGAAACCACCTGTCGACCGCCGAGGATTTCAGGGACGTCGTTGTCGGCGATTTTTTGTGCCAGCCCCTCGACGATGGCCGTCTTGCCGACGCCCGCTTCGCCGATGAGAACGGGGTTGTTTTTCGTGCGACGGGAAAGGATCTGGATCACGCGCAGGATTTCTTGATCCCGCCCGATGACCGGATCGAGTTTTCCCTCCTTGGCCAGTTGGGTCAAGTCACGAGAGTATTTTTCAAGCGTACGGTAGCGCGATTCCGCTTTGCGATCGGTGACCCGTTGCCCGCCGCGGATTTCCTTTATTGCGTTGTAAACACGATCTTTGGTAATCCCTTCCTCAGCAAGCAGCCGGGAGATCGTCGTGTTGCGTTCGGACAGGATGGCCAGGAACAGGTGCTCGGTGGAAATGTATTCGTCCTCCAAGCGGCTCGCCTCTTGATTGGCCATATCGACCACACGCTTGACGCGCGGTGTAATAAAAATCTGGCCCGCGCCGCCGCCGTAAATGTTCGCCTTCGGCGTGCTGCGCAGTTGATTGTCGATGCGGTCAGTCAGAGAGCCGATATCGACGTTGAGTTTTTCCAAAATCTGCGTTATCACACCCTGCGGCTGCTCGATGAGTGCCAGGAGAATGTGTTCCGTATCGATCTGGTTATGACCATAGCGCTGGATGATTTCTGCAGCGCGTTGAGCGGCATCTTGAGCGCGCTCGGTAAAGCGATCAAAACGCATCATGTGAACCTTCCTTAATCGTGTGCCAATATCGGCGCACGTTCTAACCTCATTATATCTATCCCGGGGGGATGATAGCATAAGAAACATATAAGAGGCCACTCGAAAATTCCCGCCAAAATTGTAGGTCAGCCGTAAGGTTTGAGAATCTCGGAATGCAATAATATTGATGTACTGTATTGCGTGTGCCCTCCTTGCAGGGCACACATTTTGAAACAGCTTGAAGTCTCTTGCCGTCTCAGACACCAAGGGGTAAGAACTCTAGCGGATGCTCTCCCGAGCCGTGAGTGGCTGCGGCTCAAGAGCTCCAACATGGTGGGGTTGAACTTGCAGATACCAGCATTGACACTTCTATTGCTCTTCGCGGCGACGTCTTCTGCAGCCATGGCTTTCTTCGTTTTGCGGAACACCTTTCTTGCGAGAGCCAAGTACTTCATCGCTGCGCTGTTCATTTCCTGCGCACTCTGGTTGATCGGCGCCGCACTGCAGCCCACAAGCGCCGCCATGCCAACGAAGCTGTTCTGGGAAAACATTCGCATGATCGGCTGTATTGCCCTCCCGACAGCTTATTTTTTGGTCATTGTGAATTACTCCAACAACGACCGCTGGCTTTCTCGAAAGTTACTGATGGCGTTGGCCGTTCCTCCAGCTTTCTTCCTGCTGCTGCTTGTCACCAATCCGGCTTTTCACTTCTTTTGGTCCAAAGTGGCCATCGACGAAAGCGCTGCAACTCCCGTTCTCGCGACGACCGGAGGCTGGGGGTATTGGGCGCACATCGTCTATTCCTTCGTGCTGCTCGCGACCAGCATGATCCTTCTGGTGCGCATGCTTCCACGTGCCGAGTACTCACAACGAGGGCAGATTTTCCTCCTGCTTCTGGCCATGTTCGCCGTCGTCGGTGCGATCGTCCTCAAGCTCATGGGTGTTCTCCAACTGCTCGATTACGATCCAACGGCGTTCGTCATCAGCGTCATGCTTCCTACGGCCGCCTTCGCGCTGCGATACCTGCACTCAAGTTCGATCCTTCCCATGGCGCAAGACGCGATTATCGAGGTCATGCCGGAAGGAATCATCGTTTTTGATTGCCAGGGAAACATCGTTTATTCGAACGAGTCATCCAAAAGATTGTTGGATCATGATCCGAAGACGACGATTGACGTCAGCCTCGCTCGTCTTTGGCCCGGCCTGCGTGAAACCCTGGTCAGTCTGCCGTTGAAAGCGGAAATCAACAACGAAGTCATCATTTACCAAGGCAACGACGATCGGACGTATGATGTTCGCATTTCCGCCTTGACCAACAACGCGGATCAAATCGAAGGCCGTTTGATGACGATCCGCGACATCAGCGAGCGAAAGTTGGCCGAGGCAAAACTCATCGAGAGCGAGGAACGTTACCGGCTGCTCGCCAAGAATTCCACGGACGTCATCACGCGTCACGATCCCCACGGCATCTTCCTCTACGTATCGCCTGCCAGCTTTGCAACATTGGGATACGAACCGGATGAACTGTTGCATCAATCGATCTTCGATTACATTCATCCCGACGATCGCGAAGACGTACTGAGAGCGCACGTGCGCATACTGTGTGAACCCAGGACGCACACCACCACCTACCGCCTGCGCCGCAAAGACGGCGAATATGTGTGGGTGGAAACCTCCAGCCGTACGATTTACGCAGCAGGCCGAGACGGCGGTGGGCCGAACGAGATCGTCTCGGTATCGCGAGACATCACCGAACGTAAAACTGCGGAGGTTGCACTGCTATCCGAGCGTGAGAGATTGCTCGTAACGCTGCAAAGCATCGGCGACGGCGTGTTGGCGTTAAACGCACAAGGTTGCGTAGTGCTCGCCAACGCCAAGGCCGAGGAACATCTCGCAGCATTGTCCGGTGTGGGCGTGGGCGATGAACTCACGCATCTGGGGATTCGATCGCTCGAGTCATTTTTACTGCCCCCTCCGCGCGGCAAAGCATGCCACGAAATCAAGCTGACCGAGCCCTCCCCCAGATTTTTCGAAGTTGTCGCCCAACCAATGGGGGACGGAACCAAATCGAGCGGTTGGGTGTTGGTCACGCGGGATATCACCGACGAACGTGAAACCCAACGCCGCGTCCAGCTTCAAGAACGCCTGGCTGCGGTTGGGCAACTTGCGGCAGGGATCGCCCACGATTTCAACAACATCATCGGCGCCATCATCCTCTACAGCGAGATGGTACTTCAAACTCCCAATCTCGAGGGAAAAAACCGGGAGCGTATAACGACGATATTCCAACAAGCCGGACGAGCAGCCACCCTCACTCGCCAGATCCTGGATTTCAGCCGGCGAACCGTAATGGATCAAGCGCCGATGGACCTGATCTCTTTCCTCAAAGAAACCGAAAAACTGCTTTCGAGAACCCTGCGAGAGAACATACAACTCAGGCTGGACTGCCAGGACAATAATTGCGTGATCAACGCCGACCCAACCCGCATTCAACAAATCATCATGAATCTGGCATTCAACGCACAAGATGCGATGCCGCACGGCGGGGAGTTGTGTTTCGAACTTTCCCACATCCGCGTCGAAGAAGGAGAATCCGGACCGTATCGTGACATGGCGCCGGGAATCTGGATCCAGTTGAAAGTTGCCGACAGCGGCGTGGGGATGCCGCCGGAAATCACTCAACACATCTTCGAACCCTTTTTTACGACCAAAGAGCCGGGGGCCGGCAGCGGTCTGGGCTTGGCTCAGGTTTACGGGATCGTCAAACAGCACGGTGGCTATATCGACGTCGAAAGCCGCGTTGGCCTTGGCACGACGTTCGTCATCTACTTCCCGGCGCTGGAAGTTCCCGTTGAGGAAACCGCGACCTTGCCCGGAACTTTTTCTGCAAGCGGGGATCAAGAACAAATATTGGTTGTGGAAGATGACGAAGCAACCCTGAACGCCGTCTTCGAAATCCTGGAAACATTGAATTACCACGTCTATACGGCGCGTGACGGCCGCCAGGCATTGGAAATCATCGAACGGGAAAACGGAAACATCGACCTGATATTGAGCGATCTGGTGCTGCCCGAGATGGGTGGCGTAGCCTTGTATCGAGAATTGGAAAATCGAAGCATCGATACCAAGATAATCTTTATGACCGGATACCCCCTCGGAACCGGCACCAAGGAATTACTCGACTACAATAAAGTGACCTGGATGCAAAAGCCCGTCCGCTCGGAGACATTGGCGAACGTCATCTACGACGCCATCAATAACGGCAAGAAATAGATAGTCAGCGGATCAAGCTCGAACCACTGCAACCGCCAAACCATCCCCTGCAGGGAATACATGTGAAATAAGTTGCGGAGAATCCGCAAGGCGTCGGTTGAACTCACGCATTATTTTCGTCGTGGGGGATTGGTCATTTGCGTCAACGATCGCGCCGTGACGAAAGACATTATGCGCCGCGATCACGCTCCCGGGTTTCGTATGCGCGAGTGCCCATTCCAAGTACGCTGGATATCCATCCTTTTCAGCATCGATGAACACGAAGTCGAATGGCCCTTCCGCATCGAGCGAGCGTAACAGCTCATGTGCGTCACCTACGAGCACCTTCGTCCGCCGCTCCAAACCAGCGAGCCGAAAGTGTTCCTCGGCGACTGCGGCGTGATGGGCCTCTCTCTCCAACGTAATCAGGTTTCCATCTGGCGGCAGGCCTCTCGCGATCCACGTGCCGCTGTAACCACCCAAAGTGCCGATCTCCAATGCAGCACGAGTTCCGCTGGCTGCGACGAGAAATTGAAGAAAGCGGCCTTCCTCGGGTTTTACCGAGATCGCCGGCAGTCCTT
>DAOUEE010000148.1:0-8667 GCA_034430695.1 Anaerolineales bacterium
CAACGGTGAACACCAAACGACGTTCCACACCCAATGAGCGTATCAGCGCTTCTGGCGTATCCAGGGCAACGATCCTTCCTTCATCCATGATGAGCACCCGATCGCAGAGACGTTCGGCCTCTTCCATGAAGTGTGTCGTTAAAAAGACGGTAGCGCCCTGATCGCGAATCTGGCGCACAAGGTCCCACATCGATCGCCGGGCGTGAGGATCGAGGCCCGTCGTCAGTTCGTCGAAAAACACGACCTGCGGCCGGTTCACCAACGCCAGGGCGATAAACAATCGCTGCTTCTGTCCGCCCGACAGCTTGCCGAACATGGCCTTCGCTTTATCAGCCAGTTCGAGACGGTCAAGTAAGACTTGTGAATCCCCATGCACCTCGTAAAGTGCCCCGAACAGGTCAAGGGCTTCCCGCACCCGGATGCGCAAGGGGAGCGCCGACTCCTGTAACTGGATCCCGATTCGCTCCGCCACTTCCATACGGTCCTTCCATGGCACGTAGCCTAGCAAACCTACCGATCCACTATCGGGGCGACGGATACCTTCGATGCACTCGATGGTCGTCGTCTTTCCCGCGCCGTTCGGTCCGACGATGCCAAAAATCTCGCCTTCTTCGACGTGGAAAGTCACACCATCCACGGCCTGGACCGAACCATATTGTTTGGTGATTTCGTTCACCTCGATGATCTTGCTCATTTCTATCTCCTCGTGTCTCCCCAGCGCGGATGCCGGTGGACGCTGCGGGTCCGTAGTTGCTCGTCGATCCACGGGCATCAGGCGCTTCTCTCACCTTCAATTTCCGCGCCGCTTATGATCTGTTCCAGAGCCTCAACGTGCTCGTCGAAAGCCTGGCGCCCTTTCTTCGTCGCAGCAACGAACGTGCGCGGTTTGCGTGCCACGAACGTTTTTTCCAACGCAACATATCCAGCGTCCTCAAGTTTGCGCAGATGCGCACCCAAATTCCCGTCCGTCAGAGAGAGAACGTCACGCAAATGGGTGAATTCCAATTGTCCATTCGGATTCATCGCCACCAGCGCGGCCATGATGCGCATCCGGACCGGCTGGTGAATGATTTCATTCAACATACTCATGTCCGTCTGCCCTTTGCAATTTTCATTTCCATTTCTTCAAAATGTAGATGCCGCTCCCGAAAAGCGTACCGCCGCCTAGAATCGCCATCCACAGGTAGAAAATATCCGGGAGAAGCCAATATCCGATCAGCCCCAATACACTGACTGCCAACCCGACCCGGGTGATGATTGGCTCCAGCCACAGTCCCAGGAGAACGTACGCAAACATGACATACAATGCGATTAGTAAAGAAATTTGCTTCGCATCCAACGGCCAGGCGACCCAAATCCAAAGAAAAACATACAAGAAGAAATAGACCCAAATTTGCCAAATGCGCCCGCTGTTCGGTAGTCGAAATCGCGAACCGAGACGGTACCCCATGATGCCGCTCGCCATAGATCCGCCGATAGCGAGCACGATCCAAATTCGTCCACCAGTCTCGACGTCCAGAAAATGATTGCAGAGATACCCGAAAAACCAGATCACGCCCCACAGAATCATATGGAAGGGAACACTGCCGCTGGCGATGGACGTGCGTATTTGGGCACGTACTTCCCGAATGGTTTGCAAGGACCGTTCAGCCTCCTCACGCGAAATGTTCATTCTCAGCCTCCGTGGAACCATGATCGGCATCCATCATCTAATTCATATAGAGCACTCTATATTTTAGAGTACTCTTTACTAATTGTCAAGTGAATTCTGCATTTCGGGTCTAGATACATCGATCCGAGCCCGCATTGGCCTTTTAATTGACCACTTTCCGGCCTCGCGCGCAGCACAAAATGTGGCGATTTTCGTTCCGTGATACACTACGCATAACAGAGGGAAATCAAGGCGTGTATAGGGAAGAAGATACCGTTCCTCATCACGAGGCGAGAGCATTTTGGGTCTCAGCTCTGCGCGCAGCCGCCGGTGTGGCGCGCAAAGCCGTTGCCAGCGAAGCCGATGTCTTCCGTGCCCTCACCCAAGAATTACACCGCTTAAAGCTGCGCGGATCCGCCACGCTTTTAACCGATGACGGAATGCTCGAAGTACAGTCCCAATCGATGAGTAACGCAGTCACCCAAACGCTGCAACGCCTCACGGGATTGGGAATTCGCGGCTACCGCTTCGACCCAAACGAAATAGACGTGTATCGGCAAGTGCTCGAAAGTGGCGAAGCTGTATTTACCACCGATCGCACCGAACTCGTCAGGCAATTGACCCCAAAACGATTCAGGGCCTTCATCCCGCGCATCATGCGCATCATCGGCGAGGTCCCTGCCATCATCGCCCCCTTGATCCTGTCCGAGAAACCTATTGGGACCATCAACGTCAGCGCTTCATGGTTGACCGAAGAAGACCGGCCCATGCTTTCCGCACTCGCAGATCATATTGCCATAGCCCTGGGGCAGGTGCGCGCCCGCAACGAAATTCAAGCCGCATTGAAACGAGAAAGTCTGCGCAACGAAGTGGCCCAGGCGATCACCAGCGAGCTCGATTTACCGACCGTTTTAGAGACGACGATTCGCGTCGCCATCGAAGTCACGAGTGCCGATGCCGGCGCCATCGGTCTCGTCGAAGACGACGGCAAGAGCGTCACCTTCCCTCACGTCATCGGTCTTCCGGATGAAATCCGTCTGTCCCAGGCGCCGGTCGGAACGGGTTTGATCTGGAAAGTACTCGAGGCCCGCAGCCCGATACTGCTCTCAGACTATCCGCACCACTCCGAAGCCAATCCGATCTGGGTCAAGGCGGGAATTCAAAAACTTCTCGGCGTTCCCTTGATCGTGGGCGAAAAACCGATCGGCGGATTGGGCCTCTTCATCCTTAATGAGGAGTGTTCCTTTGGCAAGGAACAAGCTGATCTGATTCAGTCCATTGGAAGCATGGCAGCGGTAGCCATAGATAATGCCCGGCTGTATACCAACGTCACCCAACGTGCGCAAGAATCACAAGCTTTAATCCGCACGGCGCGATCGATTTCTTCATCTCTGGATCAGGATACCGTATTACGCATGATCGCCAAAGAAGCGAAGAGCTTGCTCCAGGCAGACGCCAGCCGGATCCACTTGCTCGACAATCAAACGGACGACCTCAACTGCGTAGTTGCGCTGGGTCCGGCCGCGGAGGCCGCTGCCGATTTGGTGCTGCAACTTGGCCAAGGCCTCGTCGGATACGTCGCTCAAAACGGCGAACCGATAATTCTCAACAATACCGCCAACGATCCGCGTGGCGTGTTGATCCCCGGCACCTCGAACAACGACCTCGAGTGCTTGCTCATAACCCCGCTGAGCATACGTCAGCGAATCATGGGGACCATGACGGTGCAGCGTGACGGCCTCAATCGACCTTTCAAATCCTCCGATCTTGAGTTGCTGAACGCCTTCGCCACCCAGGCGGCCGTCACCCTTGAAAACGCCCACCTTTTTGGCCAAATCGCCGCGCAAGCGCAACAGCTCGAAGCCGAAGTTGCGGAACGCACACGCGATCTCTCCATCTCCGAAGCTCGCTACCGTGCGCTCGTTGAGACTTCTCTCGCGGGCATCTTTCAAGTCAATCCCGCCGGCACGATCACCTATGTCAACCAAGCCATGGCCGAGTTGTGCGGATACGATGCGGACGACCTGATCGGCAAAAGCGTGCTCGATATCTTTCCTCCCAATCTCCAACAACCCATCATGGAGCAGTTCGACGACAAGAGGAAACATCAATCCACAACTCGTGAGGTGTTCGACATCGAAATCCCCTCGCAGCAGAATCGCCACATCCCCGTCTTGCTTGCAGCCAGTCTGATCGCAGATGCCGACGGAAATCCGCAGGGCGTAAGCGGACTCGTTCTGGATATTTCCAGGCAAAAGAATCTGGAGGCTGCACTCCAAGCCGAACGAGACCGCCTGGACGTTCTACTGACGAACATCGGCGACGCCGTAATGGTGACCGACATCAACGGGACGATCGAATACGTGAACCCGGGCTGGGAACGATTAACCGGTTTTTCGCAGGAGGAAGCGCTCGGCAAACGACCCAACATTCTTAAAAGCGGACGGCACGATGAGGAATTCTATCGACAATTGTGGGACACCATTCTGGCCGGCAATACCTGGCGCGGGGACGTCGTCAATTGTCACAAGGACGGCACCTTCTACGACGCGGCGCTAACCATCACGCCCGTTTGTGTCGATGCCGGAGAAGTGATCAATTTCGTCAGTGTATCCCACGACATCAGCGCGCTCAAGGAGCTCGATCGGCTGAAGTCACAATTCGTGTCGGATGTCTCCCATGAGCTGCGCACGCCTTTGACCAACATCCGTCTCTACCTGGATCTGCTCAACACACGGATGGACGACCCCGACAAGTTCGGCGAGTATCTGCAGACCCTTCAACGGGAGAGCGAGCGTCTGGCCAATTTGATCGACGATTTACTCTCGCTTTCGAGATTGGATGCGGATGCGGTGCCCTTCGTTCCCGTCGCCCTCGACATCAACGAGATTCTCACCTCGCTGGTGACCGATCGCCAAAACCTCGCCGCAAAACGGGGTTTGAATCTGACCATCGAAACGACGAAGAATTTACCTCAAGTCACCGGAGACGCACGCCTGCTCACACAGGTATTCACCAATCTCCTGACCAACGCCATGAACTACACGCCCAATGGGGGAACGATCACCTTGCGGGCAAGGAAAAAGCGTGAATCGGGAGAAAATTGGATTGTCGCCGAGGTGGACGATACGGGTCTCGGCATTTCGCCCGAAGAACAGAAAATGATCTTCAGACGTTTCTTCCGTGGATCGGCAAGCAAGATCACCGGCGCGCCAGGAACGGGACTCGGGCTTTCCATCTGCATGGAAATATTGGAACGCCACGACGGGCGCATTACCGTCCAAAGTGAGGGGGTTTCGGGCGAAGGCTCCTGCTTTTCCGTCTGGCTGCCGGCGAACGATCGCCATTGATCTTCTCTATCAAGATTCAGTGCTCCTCCTCGACGGTATGCGAGAGCATTCCGTTTCGATCGTATCGCTCCAGGCTTGTTCCGCGGAACGAAACCCGGCACCCAACTGTGCTTCCGCCTTGGCCGAGCTGTAGCGAAAAGACACGAAACTGCTGCGCACAACCTCCGGCGAGATGAACGCCGGCTTTCCGGCAAGCCTGAGCAGGGGTGCGATAAGTGCAGCCTGCGCCAGGGCGACCGGTTTGGGCAACCAGATGAATGGCGGTTTTCGATTGGCGGCGTCCCCCCACACTTTCAGCATCTTCCACAGGGTCAGTTCCTTCCCTGCAGTGAAATAAAGTTCCCCGGGTTTTCCCTTCTCGCCAGCCAAGATCAACGCCGTGGCGACATCATCCACATGCCCGAAGGTGAAGCTGCTGTGCGGAGCCCAAACAAACGGAGGCAGCAGGCCACGTATAAAAAGCCGCGCCAATCGCCCAAACGCCGAATGATCGCCAGGACCAACCGCCTGCGCCGGACAGGCGATGACCACGGGTTCGCCGGCCGCTTGATGCCGCCCGGCAAGTTCATGCGCTTCACGCTTGGTGTACTCATAGTAACTGAGAGGCTCCGCACGACGAGTAAACGATTCGTCCACGAGCTCGCCGCCGGTATCTCCCAACGCCGTCGTGGATGAAGTATAAATGGCCTTACGCACCTCGTATTCCGCCGCCAGCGTCAACGCATTTTCCGTGCCCTCAACATTAACAGCCCACATTCGTCTTCGCATGCGGCGCGGGATTCCCAACTCGTACCAACCTGCGTTGTGGAAGAAAAGTTCAGGTTGCGCGACCGAAAACGCCGCCTCCAACGCGGCGCGATCTGTGACGTCACCCAGGACCAGGTTGGCGCCCATGTCCGCAAGCCCGCGCGCCGCCTCTGAATCGGGCGCCCGTACGACCAACGTCACCTCCCAACCGCGCTGTAATGCTTTTCGTGTCAGCGGCTGTCCAATGAAACCCGTGCCGCCTGTAATCAAAACACGCATGTATGCTGCTCCATTTCAAGACATCCGACGAGAACTGCGATAACCTGTTATCGAGATCGTTCGGAACTCCTACCACGCGTCACGCGGCAGGGACAAGACCACGCGCGTGAAAATCCCCGGCGCACTCTCAATCGACAACGACCCACCGATCACGGCCATCATCGTTCCATGAAAAGCCAATCCCTGGCCTCCGCCGCGCTGATCGGAATCCTTTTCAACTATCCCCTGCCCATCATCTTCGATCATGATTTCCAATCCGTCCGTACACCCGACAACCACGCGCAAATTGAGTTCTCCCCCCTCGTCCACTCCTCGTCCGTGTTTGGCCGCATTGCGAATCGCTTCCCGACCGGCGTAATACAGCACCTCAGAAATGAGCGGTGGAATCCTGCCGATTTGCGGTTCGACACCCTCCGCCACCTTCCATGTGACGCTGTCGAACGATTGCGAAAAATCTTCCTCGACCACACGCCGCAACGCGCCGATCAAACCCAACGCTGCCACCTCGGGTGCCGTCGTCGAGCGCATCTCGCGCAGCATATCTGCAATCTGGCGGTGAACTTCTCCAAGCGTTTCGATCGCCCGCGACTTCGCTTTCTCCCCACCGATTTGCTCGCTGCGCAAGGCCAACATGGCGGTGTGCAATCGGGGCAGCAGTTCGTCGTGAAGCACACGACGTGCTTGCTGATCGATCACCTGGCTTTCGGCCAGGCGCTGCCGCTGCAGCATCATTAACCGGCCGGCCATTTCGGCACTCGCCCAAACGTCGATCAAACGCTCTCCGATCGTGCGGGCGATCTCGATCTCCTCTTGCGTGTACAGGCCGCCGTCGCGTTTTTCGCCCAGGAACAGCACCCCGATCAATCCGAGTTCGCTCCACAGCGGTACCGCGATGTTGGCGCCGCCATATTGATCCGGATCGAGCGCCAACCAGATCACTTCCGGGCTCTCGAAGCGCTCCTTGATTTCGACGAGGGAGGGGAAAGCCACCTCAAACTTCTTCGGATAACTCAACGGCGGGCCGGTAAACGGCGATAACGGACCCAACGCAGCCAAATACGCCACCTGCGTTTCCAACACGTCCTCACAAAGACCGTTGAACGGCGTCTCGACATCGACGTCCGCCGGCAACGCGGTAGACGAACGCAGCAACTGATCGTACAAACGTTGGCTGACGACGAGCGGCCTCAACTGCTGCATGTACCGCTCGCGCTCGACATACGAACGCCAGCTGATCCCGGCGTAGAAAACCGTCATCATGATGGTGGCCAACAGCAAGCTGAAAATCGGGCGGAACTGCATCGTGATGCTCCAGCCCAACAGCGTGGCGTAGCCAGCGGCCAGCCCGATGGTTTGCTGCCAGTATCGCCGCAAGCCTCGTCTGGGAAGGGTCTTGCCGGTAAAGACTTCGTACGAAACGATCGCCTGTCCGGTGAGAACCACCGCCAGGCCGATCAATGAAGCAATGCATAAATCCAACCACGCCAGCGGCACGGCCATGTCCACGTGGAAGATGTCTCCGCTTCCCAGCAGCAACACTGCCATCACCCACACGATCAGCAGACTGACGACGAGCAGCACGATCGAAGCGGCCACCAGCCAGGGCCGCGCCCGGCTGCGCGCGATGTCACCCATGACACGCCCCGTCGGTCCGGGCCGGCGCAGCACGTCCAAAGACAACCCGATGCAGAATACGAGATTCAAAGGGAAGATGAGAAAGAGCATGGGGGGACTATCCCTGGAACCCGCGCTGTAAAGATCCCCGAACAGCACCCGCGTGAAAGTAGGCAGGGGATTGGCCGCGATAAAAAGGACACCCGTGGCAATCGTCAGCAACACAGCGGCGGGCAGCCAGATGCGATGGCGCAATCGCAAAGGCGTGTCGACTTCGTCCCAGAATCCCGTATACCAGAGCATGATGACGTACCAGGCAAACGGCAAGGCGACGACGGGGATCCAGCTCAACTGCCACCACAAGGCTACGCTTTGACCGAATAGGTTGAAGCCCAGTCCGAAAACCGCCGAGTGCCCCAGGAAGAAGACGCCTCCGGCAAGCAGTCCACATCCCACCACCCAAACGCCCAATCGCCGGCGTTCGGCATTGAGCAACACGGCCAAACCCAACCACACCAGGATGATGGTATTGAACAATGAAACGGCCAAAACCGCCCAGTCCAGCGTGAATTCACCGCTCAATGTTTCGATCGCCTCCAATTACGGGCCGTGGGCTGCGGTAGGGAGAAAGCAACCGGAAAATTCGCATCTATTTCACTTTTCAACCAGCTTGATCCGGTCGAATACTTGCGAAATCTCGATGGGATCGAACGAAGACGAACAGCGCCAGAAGCAGCGGCATCATGATTACGATCAAAACGTGGGCGCTTTGCAGCGGCACGTTTTGCAGTGCCTGTAACTCAACTGTGGGTAAATTCGCCATGGCAATCATTTCTTTGAAGCTTACACTGGACAGCGTCAGCACGCTGGATATTCCTACGAGCACGAGATACAGAATTGAGCCCCACCATGCCCATGCCTTACGCGCAAACACCCCGACCGACAAACCTGCCAAACCCGGAATTACGAAACCTGAGAGCAGGAAACCGTCAAATGCTACGAGAAATGTCCCGAAGAAGGGAACCA
>DAOUEE010000149.1:0-17511 GCA_034430695.1 Anaerolineales bacterium
CCCACGGAAGGCGGCCTCTCCACCGGCGTGTGGGAATTGGCTGCTGCGTCGAAGGTGGGACTGATCCTGGAAGCGGAAGCGATCCCCATCCCGGCAGAATCACAAGCCATCTGCAGCGCACTGCACGTGAATCCGTTGGAAGCCATCGCTTCCGGTGCGCTCCTGCTCACCGTGCGGCCTGAAGCAACGGAAGATGTGCTTGCCGCCATCGATGCCGCTGGTGTAAGCGCGTTCCTGATCGGTGAGGTCATCGAAGGCGAGAGTGTGGCTATGCGCATCTCGGGTAAGTTGACCGCCCTGCCCTGGCCGACTCGAGACGCGCTCAGCGATCTTTTCGAATGAACTCGAACGAACGAAAAACGCTCACGACTCCGTGAGCGCCTGCGCGTTGCTGCACATCATTGCCCGGCCATCCCTGGTTTTATTCTAATCCGCTACCGCGGTAAATTGTCCATACGCCGTTCAAATTCGGAATGCGATCTGTCAACTCTCCGATGCTAACCAGTTGCGTACCTTCGTAACCAGTTCTTCGTGATTTATCGTTTTCCCCAAGAACTCATTCGCGCCCGCCTCGAGCGCCTTTTGGCGAATTTCCTCTCCCACCGCCGCAGAATACAGCAGGATGGGGACATCATGCATATCAGCATCCTGACGCAATTGCCTGCAAACCTCCAACCCATCGATCCCCGGCATCATCACATCCACCAGGAGCACATCCGGATTCGTCTCTTTGGCAATACGAATTGCGTCCTTTCCATTTGCAGCCGTTACGACCTCAAATCCGTTGCGCTGGAATATATAGTCCAGGAAAAAGAGCAGTTCCGTGGTATCGTCAACAATCAGTATCTTATCACTCATCAACTTCCTCCCGAGCGGCGGGAAACTCCAACCGCAAGGCATCGCCTGAATCTCCAAAGAAATCCCCCTCTTTAAACCCCCATTTTTCGTGTACGGTTTGCGGATCGTAATCGTGTTCGTAAAACCATTCCGCTAACTTCTGCTTTCGTTCTTCGCCGGATGGTTCTTCTCCGGGTTGAAAACCTTCATCATCCATTCGCAAGCCACAAATCGGACAGTCGACGGTCTGGAAGGGATAGGTGATCGGTGTGGGAGGGCCCAGTCGGGCAAAAAGAAAACCACATGTCGCACAGGGTGCATACTTTCCCTTCTCATCTGTCAGCGAAGATATGGGGTCCGTTACGCTGGGTATAAATGTTCGGCGTTCGGCAATCGCAGCTGCAATTATAACGCCTACACCAAGGAGGCTGATGATCCATCCCAGGATCGGCCAGATCGTGCCGAAAGGCTGGTAGCGAATATGGATTTCGTGTTCGCCTTCGGGAAGGGACATTTGTATGAGATTTTCATAGTCCTCCAGCGTTATCTCTTCACCATCGACCCTTGCCCGCCAGCGAGGAGAATACGTGTAGGAAAGCAAGGCATTTTCGAGCGGCTCATCCAGATTGGTGACGAAGGCAAGACTCCTGCCGCCAGCTTCGAAATTCGAATAAGGAACGGATTCTAAACGAACGGCTTGGTCGATGTCCAATCCTTCGAGTGTTAATTCACGCAGGGCAGCTACAATCTCGAAGTTACTTTGAAGTTGTGCATAATAAAGAAGATTCAGACCGATAAACCAGGCGCGGCCATCGCCGACGTCCTTGTAACCCAGGATAGGGTACCACTCGTCACCAAATTCTACCTCGCCATAGACGGAATCGAGTCCCTGGTAGATCGCACCGGACCACCCCTGCGGAGCCACGATGTCTAAAGGCAGTGATTCCGGCAATCCAGCAAGTTCATCTGTCCAGCGTACTCGTATCGCATCCGGAAAAGAGAGCCGCAGCACGTTCACACCAAGCAAATCCAGGGTGCGGCCAAAAACCTCTTCCATGCCGCTCAACTCCAATATCAGGCGGCCTCCGTTGTTAAGATACTCGATCAGGTGAGATTCATCTTCGCTGATTGCGTTCGTCGAACGCTCGAAGCGATACAAACCGATCGCCGCATACGCCTGCAATTCAGCAGGTGTGAGCCGGGAAAGATTCACATCCCGGGCCTCTTCTGCAAACGGATAGGTCATGAGAAATGGGGGCAGTCGATCTCCAAGCAGGAGCATGCGCTGCTCGGTAAGCCGCTGCAGCATGCCCGCAGGCTGTGGATTGACCCAGATCTCGTAGGTTCCTCTCGTTTGCTGCAACTCGAAACCAATCTGCGCCAGAGCGGATTGCGCGAACGTAGTACCCTGCCTATCGCCACCTACTACGGCGACCCCGACGTTCCACAACGAGAGAATGTGCTGCAGATATCCCGGACTCCATTCCGTCGCACTGAGCACACGCCGCAGTGCCCGATGGTGCGGCGTGTTTTCCAACGCCCAACCGTTGATCAAACGCTCGTCGTGGCCGGCAAAATAAACCTCCAAAGAGTCCGGCTCGGGGTAGGTCAGCAAAGCAATACGGCAATCGCTGAAGCCGTCAGGACAATCGATGTCCGACAGAAGCGCCTGCTGCGAAGGAAACGGGTGATTTCTAATCAAGCCCCAGCCAGGGAAGAGATCAATGAAGACGGCTCCAACGACGACGATAACCCGCGCCCATCGGGCACGATTTCCGATCGGTAAAAGACCGGAGGCGCCAATGGCGAGGGCGAAGGTGGCGAAGTTGAGAAATCGCTCGGGCAGCAATTGCGAACTTAATGGCAGTAAATTGAAAAGCACACCCTTCGGCCCAAACGATAGCCAAATCGAGATGATCCCTGCGAAAACCCATGCACTGCGATTCTTGTCCGGCCTCGCTGTGGCGGCCAACAACGCCATGATGATCGTACCAAAACCGAAGAGGATTTTCCCGTTCGTGATATCGGCCGCCGGCAGGATGGAATCGATCGACGTGGAAAACAGCGTGACTTTTTCCTGGGGCAAATATGGAACCTGTGGAATCTCCCCACGGCTGTAGGCCGGCAGGATCCACAGCGCCACGAGGAAAGCACCAGCGACCACCCCTGCAGCCCACCATGCCCCCCAGTTCAACGGAATATCCGCGTCGATGAAAAGACGCACCACGATATAAAAGACGAATCCGATGGCCAAAATGAGCGCCTGCTGTGGATGGGCGAGGATCGCCCAGGCCCAACACAGGCTCAACGCGATCACGCTCGGCATCTTCGGACGCGATCGGTCCAACAACCGCTGTGTAAACAGCGCAATTGGAGGCAAAGCGAGCAGCGCCAGAACCCGCGGGTAGTTCCCCTCGAAGAACAGGGTTCGCAGCTGATACGGCGCCCATAGCGCCAGTATCGTTCCCAACGCGGCAGGCCAGGGTTTACTCATGCGGTTAAGCGAGACGTAGCAAAGCACCGCGAAGACCAGAGCCGCCAGCGTAGCGAACAGTTTATGGATCTGGCCGGGATCGCGCAACAGATAAGCCATGGGCGTCAGGATCAACGTCGTAAGCGGGGGATAAAAAGTGCGGAAAGCATCACCCATGTACCAGTTGGGCATCCAACTTGTGGAAAAAAATGCACCCAGCCCCTCGTCCCGGATCTGACCTGCGAGGTATTCCGCTTTGGCGATGTGCCCCCAGGCGTCGGTGCCGGTTGGATAACCCTTCGACCAGACGCCAATCAACAGCACGAACAGGGCCAGCGTGACGAGCATCGCTGGCCCGAGGTGTTTATTCGAGAGACGGTTCCAGTCTATTCTGCCCAGATGTCTACGAGCCCTCCCAGCCAGGCCACGGAACGTTTCAGTCCCTTCAGCTGCAATTCTTCCAGCCACTCCCCTCGCGTCGTCCATCTCGGCTCTTCGCTCAACACCTTCAATATGCCACTCAAACGGAAAAAGTACACGACCGTTCGATACAAGGCCAACAGCGGTAAAAACAAGGCGGATTTTCGCAGCAGACGCCGTTCGCTGCGAGCGCAAACCGGCCAGGCTACAGCCATCTGCAGCCCATCGGTGACCACGTACAGTGTATACATTAAAGCCGCAGCTTGCGCAATTACGCTTGGTTCATAACCAAAGAAGGGAAATAAAGGTAACAGGAAAGCCCAGATCAAGCGCAGCAAGGCCAATGCATGATCGTTCTGCAGCCGGCGAGGCATCGTCCAACTCCAAAAGCGGCCTCGCTTCCCCAGCAAATCGGAATTCACTGCCATGACCTCGATTTCCCCTCGCTGCCAACGCACGCGTTGGGAATACAAATCTTGCCAGCTGGTCACGGGAGCCAGGTGGATACGTACTTGCGGCAGATAACCGACGCGCTCTTGGGCGCGCTGCAGCGTCAGCGTGGCATCCGTATCTTCCGAAACCGTCCGTCCGCGGTAGCCATTCATGCGCTGGATGACATCCCGGCGGAAAATTGCGCAGGCTCCCGATAAGGTAAACAGTTCCTCACGCACCGCTTCGGCGTGGCGCCCGATGCGAAACGCTTGAAGGTATTCGAAGAATTGTGCCGAAGCCAGGAATTTCTGGCTGAAGGTCAACTCCTTCAGGATGGGCAAATCATCTTGGTCCAGTCGGACGTGGCCCTTATCGTTCGCCTCGACGAGCAGGTTGGGGTCGATGATCAAATGCGCCGTCGCCGCCTGTAAATGGGGATCGACCGTGAATGCAGCGACGGCCTGTTCGACGGCTTCCGGCTCGAGCACGACGTCCGAATCTACGGCGAAGATCAATTCGCCCCGGCACCGATTGATTCCCAGATTGACGGCCGTCGGCTTTCCTTTGTGCTCCCCCTGCACCAGCGTCATCACGCCGCCGAACTCGCGCGCCGGGATGATGCTGTTGTTAAGGCGTATGTGGCCGTTCCAATGCGCCGTGCCATTGATGTGCCCGTTGACCACTTCCTCGGTGCGGTCCGTCGAGCCATCGTTGATCACGATGATCTCGATCAGGTGATGCGGATACGTCTGTGCCTTGAGGCTGGTAATGCAGCGGTCGATGCTCAACTGCTCGTTGTAGGCTGGGATGATGACCGACACCTTGGGTAAACTGCGCCGGGGCAGCGGCGGATATGGTTTGGCCAGGCGGCGATGACGCCAGACCAAAAAGGCGTCGTTGAGTGATTTGAAGACATCGATGCAAAGTGGGATGAGAATCCACACACCCCAAAAAATGAGGAAATGCTGCCAACCCATGTTCGTCATGGTTTACTCTCCGGCCGATTATTGAACCGCACGGCCACTGACCTCCAAATCCCTGCGCACGAAACGGATCGTCGGCAGGGTTAACATGCGCCAATATACAATCACGATTCCCACGAAAAACACCAATCGCCCCACCAGCGCGTGCGCCCAAGGTACGGCGGGCTTTCCCAACGCCGCGACCATGGCGATGATCACCGAGAGACGGATGAGATTGATGATCACCGTCGCTGCCAGTCCTCCGATCAAACGCTGCAGCCGCTCAGTGGGAGGAAAACGCGGATAGAAAAGCAGCAGTCCGGCAAACACCGATAGTTCGATCAACGTCGAGCATTCGATGCCGATCGCCAGGACGGACCAACCGGTCGGATCGGGCACGACCAGCTCGGCGCCGTTCAACGTCGATACCCCCAGTCCGAACCAACCCCACACGATTTCAAGCAGACTCGCCTGCGCCGCGCCCAACGGCTCATTCCATCCGCCCAACCATCCCGCCAGGATCAACAGCGAGGCCAGGCCAAATGCGCCCCAAAGATACGCCGTGAGACTGTAGCGTCTGTGTCGCAGCGCGAGCAGGCCGAAGATGTAAACCGCAAGCGCCAACGCCATGAGGGGGTAATTCATGCCGCCTCCAGAGCGAATTCGTGCCTCCGCCGCCAAACCCAAACGGCGACGAGAGCCAATGCGACCAAACTAAGGAACCACCCCAACGACGGCACGGAATAGAAGGTCGTCGAGGCGCTGTCGATATCACAGTTCTGCGAATTCCCCGTGCTCCAGCACAAGCGCACGGTGTAGGTGCCGATGCTGGGAAAAGAAGCGTTGGACGTCGACCAAGAGTCGCTATACGTGTCGCCGGCTCTCATGTTCGGCATGTTCGTGGTGTGGGTGGCGACTACGGTTACACCGTCCGGCGCAAAGATCTGGTAATACAGATTCGAGTTGGAGATCTTGACATCCGCCCGCTCGCTGCTGTGCACGTTTACGCTGCTGCCCTGGCTGGATGCGTCCGAAGCCGTGAGGCCGGTGATGACACCCTTGCTGGTCTGGGCGAGTGCCGGTACGGCGAAAAGCATGAGGATCAAAGCTGCACTGATTCCCGCTCGAATCGATCTGAATAACATAATTCCACCTTTACGTACTTATACGTTCGAAACCGCCCTCCTGCGAAAGGAAGGTGTAATTCCGATTCGTGATCGGTAAACGTCCTCCTTGAATGTAACCGATTCTCAGGCGCTGCGACGTTTCAACGACCTTACAACTCGGACCGAATGGCTTTCCGTAGTTTTTCGCGTCGAACAGTACTGAGGATCTAAATGAAAAACGATCCTTGAAAAAGGATCGTTTTATCCACTGCAGATGATTTCCTATGCAGGCGTAGATCGCGGCAGAAATAAACTACGGCAGGTCCCAATAACTCACATTATTAACGCGCACTTCCACACCGGCCGTCATCGCGGAGCTCACGAACACGCCGAATCGTCCGCTGGCGTACGTCGAATCAGACACCTGTGCGATCAAATGGCCATTGATGTAAAGTTTCAGCGTTTCGCCCTCGGCCCACAAACCAATGCGTTGGGTTTGGTCTGAACCGTAAGCAAGATCCGCATGTGCGGTCCAGTTTATCAGCTTCGTGAACTCCGAACCATCCCAGATGCGTAACGAATAACGCCCGTCGCAGGAAACCCCAAACAGGTAACCGACGGCGCCGTCGTCCGTGAGTTTCGAACGCGCCATCAAGCCATAGGCGTCCAGACCACTGCAGGAACCGATTTCCGCTTCCATCTCCAAGTAGAAATTGGAAATCGTGGGTGAGGTCAACATCCAGCTGTTCCAATAATCGGGGTTGAATGCGGTCATGATGAGTTCATCCTCCCCGATCTCAAAACGCGCATGCTCGTCTTCGTAAAGCGGCCAATTGCTTCCGGAACTGAAACCGTCCTGAAACGCAGGTGCACCCAAACCCGCTCTCGGATCTCCCGCCGGGAGCGTCGGCGTTGCCGTTCCGGCAAGTGTGGGCGTGATGGTTGCGCTCGGCTCCGCTTCCGAAACGGTTGCCGTCAACGTGGGTGTAGGCTGCGCTTCGTACAATGGGATATCCTGATAATCCCAGCCAAAAGACACTTCGCTGCTTGAATTGTCCTCGTCAATCGTGACGGTCACACTGGTCATCTCGTCGCTTCCTCGTACTTCGGGGGCGGTCCAGCGCCCGGGAAGAAGCAGAGATGAATTGGCGGCGCTGACGGGATCGATACTGACGCAGTACGTCCCCGGATACAGTCCGGCGAAGAAGTAGAACCCGTCCGGCCCTGTCTGTGCGCTGCGATACCCAATGGACGGGCAAATCCCCTCCCCCAACAGCACTTCGACGCCTTGGATGCCGATTTCATTCCCATCAACGGTTCCGTTGGCCATCAAAGCCGATCCTTCCGGTGCATCAACACAGCCTTCGGGAGAAATGAACGGCAGCGGCTCCCCTTCGGCCGGGTTTGCACACAGGTCGTGCCACACCCGTCCGGCGATGGTGTTGCTGCCCGGCGAGATTTCGACGATGGTTGGAATCGCCGTAGGACCAAAGCCGATTGAATCGGTCAGCGTACAGGCCAGCAGAGAAACTGTGATACTCATGACGACCAATGCGGTCGCTTTCGTTTTATTTTGAAATATTGTCATGCCTTCCCCTCGGCAGCACCTGGTATGGTGCATGTTTCTACTAAAGACATCGATATTCTAATTCATTTTCCACAAACATAGAATTCGGCGACTTTGATAATCGTAAATAGGAACTACGTAATTTATTCAGTGAATAGATGCAATGATATAATAAGACTATTAAGGTACACTTACTACACTTACTGCAAACCTTCTTGCTGAACAACTGGGTGTGTTCGTTTTGTGTATCGCTCAAACACGAATCTATCCGCAAATCAAAGGAAGTAACATGAAAGACAAAAGCGTACTTTCCACCTTCTTCATTCTTCTATCGGGCTCTTTCTTCTTTTTATTATCCGCTTGCACTCGCTCGACAGGTACCCCGACGCCCGAGACGAGAACCGGCCGGGGATATGCGTTCATCTGGTATGTCGCTACGGATGGCGACGACAGTAGCTCCTGCAGTTATGCCGATGACCCTTGCCAAACCATTGATGCCGCATTGGAAAAAGCAACCGCCACGGAGGCAAGTCTATACGACTCCTACGATGACGTGTACACCGTCGACCATACCATACACATCGCCGCAGGGACGTATCACACAACGCAGCCGCTACGCATAACGAACAAAGTCCGCTTGATCGGCGCGGGTGAGGTGGATACGATCATCGACGCCGGTGGAACGCGGACGGGCTTGTTCCTCGGCGAGGATGCAGATGTACGCGGCCGTGATTTCACGCTGCAAAATGCAGGGGGCGTCGCGCCGGGAAGTTGCGTCAACATGCGCGATTCGTCCACGGCCATCTTCGAAAACGTCACCCTGCGGGATTGCAGCCCTAACGGAGTCAGCAATTACAGTACGGGAGGACTTACACTCGATTCCGTCACGGTTCTCCGGGCGTCTGCGGACGGTGTGACCAGCGGTGGAACGATGCACATCGACGCTTCCACACTGTTCAACAACGGGGGATATGGCATCAGCAGCAGCGGCGATTTGACCGTATCGGAGACAAGGATCGTCGGAAACGCCTGGGGTGGTCTTCAGCTATCGGGAAGCGCGACATTGGATGGCTTGACGGTCAACAACAACGGCTCCGGGGAACTGGGTGCGCAAGCCGGGTTATCTCTTTATGCTGGCCGGTACAGCGTGACGGATTCGAGCTTCACCAATCACCCGCGTGAGGGTATTCATACCATCGAAGCCGGCGTCGTACTCAACGTCAGCAACTCGACCATCGCAGGTAACGATTATCCCGGCCTGGTGATCGATGGTGGAACAACAACTCTGGATGGGGTTACGATACAAGGGAACGGCATGTTATTCACGGAGAGCAGCATCGCCGGAGGCATAGAAGTTGATCAGGGCGCCTTGATCCTCGAAAACAGCCACGTCGTACGCAATCAGCACGGCGGCATTCTCGTCGGAGAATCCGGATCGCTTACCCTGCACAACAGCGCCATCGAGAGTAATCTCCGGGACTATCCCGGCTTGTGGAACAACGGCACTACAAACATCGAAAACTCATCGATCACCGGAAATGCGGACTCTGGGATCGATAATCGAAACGAGATGACCATTATCAATTCGACGATCAGCAACAATGCAGTTACCGGGATACACTCCAACTTCGGTCAGCTCACGCTCGAGTACGTCACTATCGCCGAGAACGGGTACAACGGCTTGAACTCCTTTCGCGGCGCCGAGGGGGTGCGCAGTGTATCGAACGTGATCATCGCCAACAATGGAAACGAGGATTGCGAGATCAGCAGCGCTCCTGGGATTACACTGTACACCACGACCGGTACCAATTTCGACTCTGACGGCACCTGCCCCTTCGGTGGTTCCTCGACACCCGATTTACTTCTGGGAGCGCTGACCGCAGTCGGCACACTGCCCGGCAGTTTTGCAACGGCCATCCATCCCCTTCTGGACGGCAGTCCCGCCATCGACGCGGCCAGCGGCAGTTGTCCGGCAAGAGATCAACACGGTGTTGCTCGTCCCATAGGCGCCGGCTGCGACTCTGGCGCTTCCGAGCATGCGTTCTCGGTCACGATGGCGGAGGAAATATCGAACGAAGACACGCAGCCCCCAACGGTCAACACACAATCGCTCTGTCTCGAAGGGCCGGGCTCGCCTTATCTCACGGTCAGCGCCATCGATGTGGGTACAATCGTCGAGCTGCTGGGCATCGGCAACGTGGAAGGCTGGCTGGTGGTCGACAATCCGGTTTACTCGGGAGTCGCCTGCTGGCTGCCTGAGGACGTCCTCGATCTCGACCCGGGTCTGGATCTCAGCACGCTGCCCGTGATCAAAGCGCCGCTTCTTCCCACAGCAACGCCGACTGCTGCCCCAACACCTCCCAACGCACCCAGCAATCTGAAGGAAAGTGGACGCGTCTGCAGCGCAAACGAGTTCAGCATCACGCTGACGTGGGCGGACAACGCTGCGAACGAAGATGGCTACAGGGTCTACCGAGATGGTCAACTCGTCGCCACGCTGGGTGCCAACACGAGCCATTACACGGATACCTTGCCGGATTACCTGGCCCACAGTTACACGGTCGAAGCGTACAACGATGCCGGATCGGCGAACTCGAACACGATCCAAACGGACCTGTGCTTGTTCTAGGGCAGAGCGAGGAAGCTAGAATCATTCTTGGCGGGATAGTCCTTAATTAAAAAAGGTAACCCGAGCTACTGCGTATGTTGAAACAGCGCAGGGGCAGGTTTGAAACCCGCCCCTACATATTGATTTGGGAATTGAGGACTCGCCGTTATTTCCGGAGTCATCTTTTGTAAGGGCGGTTCGCGAATCACTCCTAAAGGACTCGGACAGAACCATGCAGCCATGCAAATGACTTGATTTGACCCTAAGTTCATCAACATTATGCTGTCTTGCAATCTTCTTCCACGACCCGGACACACGGAAATGCATGACGGCCGAATCTTCTCCTCAGGTTAACTAAAAAATGCCCCCACGGGGTTTCGAACCCCGGTTTCGGCCTTGAGAGGGCCGCGTCCTGGGCCGCTAGACGATGGGGGCAACGGCGTCGATTCTACCATGTGCGCGAACGATGCGTCAATAAACATGCCCCATGTCAAGAAAACGCACTGTGTTACAATTCCAACCATGTTCGTCCAAATTGTCGATTCGAGTACAATCCAGACATGAACCCAGCCGAAGTCGAACGCCTTCTGGGACGTATCCTGCCTACGGTGCAGAAACCCGGCCGCTACACCGGTGGCGAGTTGAACCAGATCGTAAAAGATTGGTCCACCGTCCCCACACGCGTGGCGCTGGCCTTCCCGGACATCTACGATCTGGGTATGTCCAACCTGGGTTTGGCCATTCTTTACGACATCCTCAACCGGCAGTCGGACGTACTCGCCGAGCGCGTGTATCTACCCTGGAACGACATGGAGGCGGCCATGCGCCAGGCCGATCTGCCGCTGTATTCCCTCGAGAGCAAGCACCCCGTCGCCAAGTTCGACATCCTGGGAATCTCGCTGCCCTACGAAACGCTCTACACCAACACCCTCAACCTGCTCGATCTGTCCGGTATTCCGCTGCACGGCAAGGAGCGAACGAGCGAACATCCGCTGGTCATCGCCGGTGGCCACGCCGCGCTCAACCCCGAACCGATGGCCGCCTTCATCGACGCCTTCGTGATTGGCGAAGGGGAGGAAGTGATCCTCGAGATCGTACGCACCTTCAAGGACTGGAAAACACGGCAGGAACCGAGAGGAACGCTGCTGGAATCGCTGGCGCAGATTTGGGGCGTGTACGTGCCCTCGCTGTACGAGGTGCATTACTTCGAAGACGGCACACTCTCCCACCTCGAAGCGCTGACTGAAAAAGCGCCTATTCCGGTTCTCAAGCGCATCGTCCCTAAACTTCCGCCCCCGCTGACACGTTTCATCGTGCCTTTCATCGACGTGACTCACAACCGCGTCCCGATCGAGATCATGCGCGGCTGCACACGCGGTTGTCGCTTCTGCCAGGCCGGCATGATCACGCGCCCGGTTCGACAGCGCCCTGTGGAGGAAATCCTCGACGCCATCGAAGAAGCCCTGGCGCACACCGGTTTCGAAGAAGTCGGTTTGCTCTCGCTCTCCTCCTCCGACTTCGGACCCATCCTCAATCTGGTGCGCGGCGTCAACGAGCGATTCGCCGGGCGGCACCTGAACGTTTCGCTGCCGTCCTTGCGCATCGAGACCTTCTCCGCCGAATTGATGGAGTCACTCAAGGACAGCTCACGCCGCAGCGGTTTCACTCTTGCGCCCGAAGCCGCCACGGAACGCATGCGCGAGATTATCAACAAACCCGTGTCCACCGAACAACTGCTGGAAACCGCAAGGGAGATATTCTCGCGCGGCTGGCATACGATCAAACTCTACTTCATGATCGGTCACCCTTCGGAGACGATCGAGGACGTTAGAGCCATCGCCGATCTGTGCAAGGCCGTACTGAAAGAAGGCCGCCGTATCATCGGGAAACGCGCACGGGTGAACGCCGGTGTGAGCACCTTCGTACCCAAATCACACACGCCTTTCCAATGGGTTCCCGTCGATGCAACGGACCAGATTCAAGCCAAACAGGCGCTGCTCAAAAAAGAACTTCGTGGTCCCGGTCTGAAACTCAACTGGAACAAACCGGAGGAAACCCTGCTCGAAGCCTGGCTTTCTCGCGGCGACCGGCGTATGGGGAAAGTCATCCTGCGCGCCTGGCAGCACGGCGCCAAATTCGACGCCTGGCAGGAACACTTTCGCTACGATCTGTGGATGCAGGGGTTCGAGGACGCCGGTTTGAATCCCGATTTCTACACCCTGCGCGAACGGCCGGTCGACGAAACTCTGCCATGGGACCACATCGACGCCGCAGTGAAGAAGCAATTTCTCACCGAGGACTACCTATGGAGCCTCGAAGGCCGAACGCGCATCGACTGCCGCGAACGCTGTTTCGCCTGCGGCATTTTGCCCAAGTACGCCGCCCTGCGCCGAGTACATCCGGGAGAAACCTGGGAATGTCCCGAAGTGCGTTCGCCGCGGCGCAAATCGCACGCTAAAAAACAATTACCCTCACCGGCTTGAAATTCATGGAAACGACTGCCTACCGCTACCGCCTCACCTTCTGCAAGGAGGAATCGGTCCGTTTCACCAGCCACCTCGATCTGCATCGAGCCTGGGAGCGCACGTTTCGCAGAGCCGGACTGCCGTTGGCCTACCGTCAGGGATTTAATCCACGCCCGAGGATCAACATCGGCAGCGCCTTACCGCTGGGCTACACCAGCAGCGCGGAGCTGCTCGATTTCTGGCTGGAAGAAGAAGTAGACACGAATACGATTGCGAGGGCATTGACTCGAGCCCAGGCGCCCGGCCTGCCCGTCCGTGAACTCCGACGCGTCGAAACTAAGCAGCCGGCGCTGCAGACCCAGATTCGCTTCGCTGGCTACTTCGTCCGACTCGATGACCCGCCGCCGGGCCTTAAAATCCAAAAGGCGGCTGATACCCTGATGGAAGCAGACAGCCTGCCGTGCGAGCGGCGGGGGAAATCCTACGATCTGCGTCCACTGATCGAGACTCTACTCGTGAAACAAGACGGGGAAGACGGGGATGCCATTCAGCTTGAAATGACACTCAGCGCTCGCGAGGGTGCTACGGGGAGGCCCGGAGAGGTGCTGCGTGCTATGGACCTCGATCCCACCTGTGCCCACATTCAACGTACCAAGTTGATCATCGTCCAATTGGAAGAGAATTAACACAAACTTGCGCCGCCGCAGCGATTTACGTCGGGATGCGGCCCGCAAGCTTGCGGAAATCGATTTCGAAACTGTCGACGATGTCTACGACAGTTTAAAGAGACCCATGTACTTCATCGCCAGGTTGAGATCGCCCTTCAAAATCACCTTTTTCGTGGCGATGGCGGTCATCGGGTTGAGCTTACCCATGATCATGTCGATGTAATCCGGGGCCTCCGAAGTGACCGTCAGGTTGGCGTCGTCGACGCTGCCCCTTTCCACCGTACATTTCTGCTCGCGGATCGAGCAAACCCAATTGCCGCCTTCCCCCAGGTTGAACTGAATCACGGCATCCACACCTTCCGCTTTTTCGGGCAGGAATGCGCCTGGCATGCGTTCCATCAGGTCTTCAACGGTCAATGGCATGTTTTCGCTCCTCTCGTTTTGTAGATTTCAGCGGCAATCAAACCAGCAGGTTTTCGAAAATCCCTGCCGCACCCATTCCGCCTCCGATGCACATGGTAACCATCACGTGTTTCACCTTGCGGCGGCGCGCCGCATGCATGATCTGCACCGTCAGCTTCGCACCCGTGCCGCCCAACGGATGCCCCAAAGCGATGGCGCCGCCGTTGACGTTGACGATCTCGGGATTTAATCTCAACTCGCGGATTACGGCAAGGCTCTGTGAGGCGAAGGCCTCGTTGAGTTCGATCAAATCGATATCTCCCAATTTCATTCCATATCGTTCCAGCGCTTTGGGTATCGCTTCGATGGGTCCGATGCCCATGATTTCCGGCGGGACGCCGGCCACCGCAAAGCCCACGTAGCGCAACCATGGTTGGACGCCCAGCTCCCTGGCTTTCTCAGCGCTCATCACCACCACGGCGGCGGCGCCATCGGAGAGCGGCGAGGAATTCCCCGCCGTCACCGAGCCGTCCGGCGTGAATGCTGGCCGCAGTTTCGCCAATACCTCCAGCGTGGTATCCCTGCGAATGAGTTCATCCTCGTCGAAAATCACGCTTCGAGTTTCCTGCGGGGTGTTTATTTCCACCTCCAGGGGGGTGATCTCGTCCTTGAAGAAATCCTCGTCCTGCGCCTTGGCTGCTTTCTGGTGGCTGTGCAGCGCAAACGCATCCATGTCCTCCCGGCTGACGTCGTATTTCACGGCGACGTTCTCCGCCGTCTGACCCATGCGGATGTACGCTTCCGGCATGTCGAGGACCAACTGCGGATGGGGACTGAGGCGAAAACCCGTCATCGGAACCATGCTCATGCTCTCCACACCACCGGCGATGATGATGTCCGCCCCACCGGCCAGGATCCGTTCGCAGGATTGTGCGATCGTTTGCAACCCGGAGGAACAAAAACGATTGACCGTCATCGCCGGAACTGAAGCCGGAAATCCGGCGTACAGTCCGACCTGCCGGGCCATGTTGAGACCCTGGCTCCCTTCGGGAAAGGCACAGCCCAGAACAATGTCATCCACGAGCGCCTTGTCGAAATCGCCGGCTCGTTCCCAGGCCGCCTGCAAGACCACTCTGGCCATGTCCTCCGCCCGGTAAGAGCGCAGCGTGCCTTTTTTCGCCCGTCCGACAGCCGTTCGAGCCCCAGCTACGAGCACCGCTTCTTTCGCCATCGATTCCTCTCCTTGCAGCCTGGGCATCAGATCTCAAGTCTCCTCCGGCACCCAGCTCCATTAATTCAGTTACACGAACTCGCCATACGGCGCACCTAATTACGCAGTGGTTTGTTGTGCTCGATCATGTGCGCCAGCCGCTCGAGCGTCTTCGGCTCGTGGCACAGTTCGAGAAAGACCTCACGCTCCAGGTCCAGGATCGTCTGCTCATCGACCCACGCCGGCTCCGACCACTCGCCGCCACAGAGCACGCGCGCCAGTTTCCCGGCGATCAGCGCGTCGTGCGCCGAAGCCCAGCCCGCTTCTTTCAGGTCCCACACCGCAGCGCGCAGCAGGGCAAGCACATCCCGTCCGGCGGCGTAGATCTTTTCCGGCATCGGCGGACGGTAGCCTTCCTGAACCATTGCCAGTGCGCTGCGTTTGGCTTCCGCCAGCAGATGTTCCTTCTTCATGATCACGCGATCCCCCGGTTGGAAGAAACCCATCTCGAAGGCTTCGAAAGCGCCGGTGGAGACCTTCGCCAGCGCGATCTGCTCGAACACTTTGAGCATGACCGAATTGGGGTCCGCATCCGGAATGCGCATGACCGGGTTGATCACCCGCCGGATCATCTCCTTCGTGCCCGACCCCGCGGGAATCACCCCCACGCCCATTTCCACCAGCCCGATGAAGGTTTCTGCTGCTGCGACGCGTTTCGAACAGGCCATGGCCACTTCAGCGCCGCCGCCCAGGACCATGCCGTGCGGCGCAGCGACGATCGGCTTAGGGAAATAGCGCATGCGCATCAAACCGTTCTGCATGCCGCTGATCATGTTCTCGATCTGATCGAACGCCTCCTGCTGTGCGCCCATCCAGATCAACATGATGTTGGCTCCGGCGCAAAAATGCTGCCCCTCGTTGCCGATCACCAGGGCATCGAAGCGGCCCTCCTCGGCAAGATCGAGTGCATGCTCGAGCATGTCGAAAATGTCCTGATCGAGGGCGTTGGCTGTGCTGTGAAACTCGATCAAGCCGATGTCGTCCTGCATGTCGATCAGGCTGGCCGAAGCGTTCTTCTTGATCACCGCCCCGTCCCGGCTCTTGATGACCGCGATCGGCAGCACCCGGTCGTCCCACTCCAGAGCAACGTAACCCTTCTTTTTTAAATCGTAGTATCCGACGGCCTGCCCGTCCTCGTATTGATAGAACGTCGGGCAGCCCTGCTTCAGCATGGTCCTCACCCAGGAGCCGACCTCGAAGCCTTTCCCCTCCAGGCGCTCGAGTGTTTCCTCAACGCCCAGGGCGTCCCAGATTTCGAAAGGTCCGATCTCGTTGGCGAAACCCCACTTGAGCGCCAGATCGATGTCGACGAAACGATCGGCGATCTCCGGCACGCGCCGCGAGGCATACGCCAGAGCGTTGGCCGTCGTCTCCCAGATGAAGCGCGCCATCCTGCGCGTCTCTTCTGAAGCATCTTCCGCGTCCGCCTGAGAGACGATCCAGGCGTAGCGTTCGCCCAGGTCCTTGATCTTCCGGGCGGCGCTGAAGAGCTCGAAGCGCGGCTTCTGTGGTGGTTCGTGTTCCATCGTTTGCGGATTGAGTACCCAGAATGCCTTTGAGCCGTCCTCCATGTCGACGCGCTTGTAAAATCCCACTTTGGTTTTGTTGCCCAGCCAACCGCGCTCGATCATCTCGCCCATCAGTTTCGAGGTCGAGTCGTGTTTCAAGATTTCACGCGACTCGTCATCCGGGATCAGTTCGTAGAGATTGCCGGAAACATGCGCGGCGACGTCGTTCCCCACCAGGTCCAGCAAGCGGAACACCGCCGTCTTGGGACGCCCAATCATCACGCCGGCAATGGCGTCGATTTCCTCGATGCCGTAGCCATTGTCCAGGGCGTAGGCAAATTCGTAGGTGCTGGTAATCGAGAACATGCGGTTGGCGATGAAGTTGGGTGTGTCCTTGCAGATCACGACGCCCTTGCCCAGCACATTCTCGCCAAAATCCACGATCGCTTCGAGTACCGCCGGGTCGGTTTTTTCGTACGGGATGACCTCCAGCAGCTTCAGCCAGCGAGGCGGGTTGAAGAAGTGCGTGCCCAGGAAATGCTTTTGGAAATCCTCGCTGCGCCCTGCGGCGATGTCCCGAATCAGCAATCCCGAAGTGTTGCTGGCGACGATGCAATCATCGCCGCGAACTTTTTCGATGCGTTCGAACAAACCTTGCTTGATCTTCAGGTTTTCGACGATCGCTTCGACGATCAAATCCACCTCGGACAAGCGATCGAAATCATCTTCAAGGTTTCCCAGCGTGATTCGCTCTTTGGAGGCTTCACTCATCACCGCCGGTGGACGGCTTTTG
>DAOUEE010000150.1:0-23166 GCA_034430695.1 Anaerolineales bacterium
AAATATCGCAGCATTTGTCTGGCACCCGATTCGTCCATCGCAATGTGGATGCTTTCGATCTCCTCTGGTTTCCTTGTGTGAGATTATTTTCCTCACTATAGTAAAGACGTAAAAATCCGCAACCTTTGCGGCAAGTCATCCACAAAGGCAATTACCGTAATAAGTGAAATGTTGCAGTGCAGCAGATTGCGCATAGCCGATGCCTCACGTTCCTACCGACTACGATCGAAAATATCGTGGTAGCCCCGATCCAATTCGTCATCCGAAAGGTGGGCGTAACGTTGCGTGACGGCGATGTTGCGATGGCGGGCGAGTTCTTGTGCGAGTTTGAGATTCCCGCCGGATGCACGCAGAACGGTGGTGACGAAATAGTGCCGGAAGGAATGGGGCGTGATTGCACCATCCGAATCCGAGCCGAGTGATTCGCGTGCACGCTGATGCACAATCGCACGGCCGGTAGTCGTCGAAATGGGCAGGATCCTATTTCCTGCGCCGAGATCGTGACGGGCAAACAACGGTAGAGAATGCAGGGGCTTTCCTGTACGCCCGTCGAGCTTGCCACGCACGGCAAGATAGTCTTTCAGTGCGGCCAACGACCGGCTGGAAAATCGGACGACGGCTTCTCGATCTCCTTTTCCGATCAAGACGGCACGGCCCTCGTTCCAGTCGATGTCGCCGCGGCGCAGTTTACAGATTTCGTGAACGCGTAACCCCGTATCAGCCAGCGTGAGGATGAAAGCACGGTCTCGCAAATTCCGTAAACGTTCGCGTTCATCTTCGTACGCGGCGGCTCTGAGTTGATCCGCGTGATCGATGATCCCTTCGATTTCGGAGCGAGGAAATTGGGGCAGACGCTTGCCGGGTCTTCGCGCCCGTCGGCGGATGATCAGGCGGAGTCTTGGGAGGTTGATTGCAGCCAAACGTTCTGCGGCCAGATATTCGAACCATCCTGTAACGGCGGTGAGATAAAGCCGTTCGCTTGCCGGCGCGTAATTCTTTAGATCCGCAGCGAAATCGGCGATCCAATCCTCCGAGGAAACCGATGCAGATTGGGTTTCGATGTCGACACCAATACTTTCGAGCGTGACCGCGAAAGCGGCCAGTGCATTACGGTATGTGCGTGCGGTGTTGGGACTGCGTGAGAGAGATACGCTTTCCAGGTAAGATTCCATTGCTTCGAGGACGGATTTTGAAGTCATTAATTCCCTTGTTGAGAAACGCTATCCCAAAATACGCTCCGTAACCTATGTTTATGCTAATGATACTTATCATAACCATAAGCATTTTAGCATTTCTCCCAACGTTGTCAAGCCGCCCTGCTCCATCGATCTTTCTCATCTGGTGGAATACAAGATCAGCTTCGTATCGCCAATATTACTCTCGTAGAGAAGTATCACGGTGCAGAGATCATGGGTCTGCCCTTCCCTGCGTACCCTAAACTACGAGGATTAGTATCATTTACCTCGATGTTGAACAGTACATATGTTCTAGTCGTTTCACAAGCTATTCATCTCATGCAAAAGATAAAACCGGCTCATGATTATAAGCCGGTTATCACCTATTCATAGGAACGGTTGGGTAGAAACCGTAAGATCACAAAGCGCGCGAGTGATAGTCGTACACCTGGTTGATGCTGCTTACCAAATCGTCCAATCGCAAGACCTGTTCCTGAATGTCTTCCCGCAAACGAATCGAGCGTCCGCTTTGGATATCCTCCGCGTCGATCAATTGGATCTGGCTGTCAACGGTGGCCAGCGCCGTAAGGCTTTGCTCAAGTGATAACTCGGCCTGCTTCATACGGTTTTCTAGCGCTTGCAGCGTCTCGAGTTGCTTCTCCTTGCTTTCGACGACGTCTTCCAGCTGCTTTCTAAGTGGCGAACTGGTCTCGCGCTTTTGTTGGTCCTTGAGTTTTTTCACCGTTTCTACGATTTGATCGAGATCCTGGCGCATGAGTTTATCACGCTGATACGTATCCAGACGGATCGCCAACCGATACATATTGCGGATCCAATCGTTCAATTGATTATTCGTGCCCTCCGCACGTTCTTTCATCACACTGGTTTCTGGATAACGCGTCTTCGCGAATATCCTGCGTTGATACTCCAGGGCGGAGGCAAGTTTGTTGTGCAGCTGCGGATCTTTGATGCGTTTCAAATCGAATTGTCTCTGGAAGATTTTCAACAGCATGCCCGCATTGAACTCTTCGTTGGTAATACTCGAGACCAAGATCGATATCACACCAATAAACCCGAGCAGCAACCAGCCCCACCATGGCCACCAGGTGAATGGCTGAGGCACCAATGCGATAAGCAAGATCGTCCCTGCGATCACGATTGCATTTTCCCAGCGGAAAAATGCGTATTGTACGATGGTAGAACGCGCCTCTTTGGGCAACTCTGGACGAAATATCTTCATGATGATTTTGATTGATTCGGTCTACCCAGGGCAATCTGGGTAGACCGAATGAAATTACTCGATTTTCAGCTTTTTCTTGCGATCAGCGAGTTGAGCATCGATCTTGCCCTTGTCCAGGATGGAATCGATCTGTTCGTCGAGTGACGTGGATTGCAGTTCAGTAAAGGTCGTCGCCTTGTCCAGACGCTTTTGGATACTTTCTGCGAGACGGCTGATGTCGCTGTCGCCGACGCCCATGAGATCATCCAGACTCTTCATGGCTTTGACCATCGTCTCTTTACTCTTCGCCAGTTCGAGCAGTGCTTGGAGCTCAGTGCGCTGAGACTTCATTGTAGAGAGGCGAGCCTCAAGCTTCACCTTTGCATCGAGGAGTTTCTGATACTCGGTCTCCTGCCGGGCGAGTTGTTCCTGGAACGTCTCGACCAAACGCTGCGTGCTGTTAAGTCGACTTTGAGCCGCAGTAGCAGCCGCATCATTTCCTTCCTGCAGAAATGCATCGACTGCCTTGTCCAGCTCTTCAGATTTTAATCGTAGGTCTTCGAGCCTGCGATTGATCGACTTCGCTTCGCCTCCCACCGTCGCAGCAGCATCTTCCAAGTCCTCCAGATGATTCTCAACCTGACGGATGTATTGATCGATCACCGCCATGCTGTTGGTCGAGAGAGCCTGATCCACGAGTGCGTGGAGGTTGGCTGAAATTAACGTTGACACTTTTTCTAATAGGGATGCCATTCTACATTCTCCTTTTCATATCATATTGCCAGTGTGAATTGGCAGTTTCGTTTCTCACAGACAGACCCGTGTTCTCTCTACAGCCGATATACCACCCTCCTTGGTTCTACTTTTTTATCGCGGGCTCCCACGTATCTAGTCACATGCAGCAGGTTGGCCAATGGTTACCTCCCCACTCCAACATTGCCACCGAATGCGGCGGACATCTCCTCATAAATCATGACGATGCTTGCTTCATCGCCGATGTAAAAGTTGCCATTCGATTGAAGCGCCAATTCTTCCAAAAGATCCTCATCGGCGTCGTTTCCATATGCGATGGCAAAAACCGTGGTGGCGTTTGCAGAGACGAGGTCGAAAAGGCGCTGATCGAAGTCATAGCGCGTGCTGCCTGTGTCCATGCCGTCTGTCAGAACGACCATCGCATTGCTGTGCTGAGATGAGGAATGTCGGTCGATCAACGCGGCACCAACACCAAGAGCGTCGTACAGCGGCGTATTTCCGCCGGCCTCCAAATTTAGGATTCCATCAATTGCGGCGGTTCGTCCCTCGCCTACTTGCTGATATTCGAGGAGGACGAATGTATCGTTCGCAAATGCGATAATGGAAATGTAATCGTCATCCCCCATCTGATCGACGAAGCGTACAGCTGCATCCTGGACGCTGGCGATCTTTTTACCGCGCATACTTCCAGAAATATCGATCAGCATAACTAGATTGACGTCTTTACGAGCAGATTGCCATAAATCCTGTGCGGCGTAAACGGATTCAACGCTGGGCGCATCGAATACGCGAACCGGTTGATGGAGATCAAACCCTTCGTGACTGCTCAAAAGCGACGTGGGTGTTTCCCCCGATACAACACGAAGCCCATGCTCGAGTGCCAATTGTTGACCTTCTTCGCCAAGCAGAAAATTACGAAAAATGTCCGCTGCTTGCATCCTCTCATCAGAGAGGGATGAATTGATGCACGCTGGATTGGTGGCAATAAACGTTCCTTCCAGCGGATATATGGGAACAATATCTACATTGCCCGAACCATATTCGTATACCGTGCTTTCGTAAACGATCGCCGCTCCAAGAAATTCGATCCCGCGCGATCGCATCGTCTGAGCCAAACCCTCCGTACTGCTGCTGAACCACGAAACCGCAGCTTCGAATGCGCCGACAGAAGCCTGCACGATCGGCAGTTGTATCTCTTCGGGTTGTACGGCCTTCGTCTTTGATTGAGCTGCTTGAACGAGTGACAGCAGCGTCCCCGTTCCAGATGCGGATAATCCGGGGTGGGTGTGGCCAAGTCTCAGATTGTCACCGTACTGACCACCACTGTAATAATCCCATGCGCTGGGATCGGCTGCCAGGCTGCCGATATCAAGCCAGCCCAACTCACGTCCCGGCCAGCCCAAGGCCTCGGCAATCGGTCGCCACATGGCGATCACGAGAGGGCTCTCCGCCACGCTCTTGCAATCGTCGGTGAAAACGCCTATCCCTTGATCGGCCAAGATTTCGCTCCAGACTGGGTCGTCTGGGATCCAAAGTGCCGGGACTCCATCGCCAGATGTCATATTGACAACGGATTGCCCTGCTTCGACGATCTGGTATTCAACATAGATCGGCAAGCCATCGGCGGTTTTAAAATCTGCATCATTGAAATTATCCACAGCGGCATCCAGCCATGCATGCAGGTTGCTATTTGCGACGAGATCTACAATGACGGCGTTCCTCTCTGGCCCACTTGATCCTGTGAGATCACAGGCTACGACGGATACGAGAAGCATCAAGATAGGAATGGCGAAACGAGCGGCGTTCTTCACTTTGCCTGGCCTCCGGGACATGTTCATCGTGTTTTCCATTGCGAACTCTCACCGACCTACCGTGATCAGACTCATTTCGACATAGCGGTCTTCGGCTTGGATCTCGGGATCCTCCGTCTCCCAGTGATCACGAGGCGGCAAAGTTCCTTCAACGATGAATCGAGCCGGATCGATACCCTGCGAGACGAGGTAATCAACAACAGATTGTGCTCGCGCTATAGCGAACTCCAGAATTTCATCTTCAGTGTACTGTCCGGGCGGCCCCGGCCAGGCGGACGATCCTTTTACCTGGAGGAGGAGCCCGACGCTTTGCGATAATGTAGGCAGAACACATTCGTCCAGAATTCTTCGTGATTCGAGGGTCAATTCTGTAGATTCGGGTAAGAATGCGAAACGCCGGCACGGAAGTACTGCGAGTGTAGCCGCATCATCTGTGCTGATTCCCGACAGATCGATCTGTGAGGAGATTGAGAAACTGTCGTTGACAGGATCGCCATTGGCTTGCAAATTCGCTTGGGCGGCGGAACGAGAGACGAAGCCTGGATTGACCAAGTCCCGAACGTCATCGGCAGGTACTTCCAATCCGGATGCTGCCCAGACTCTTCGAGCCGTTTCAAGCCGGTCGATGATTGGATCCGGATCTCGCATGACAATGATGTTGTCACTCAAATCGGCTTGAGCAACGTTCTCCAACCACAACACAAGATCGTCTTCCGCACTTTCGGGATATACGAAGCTCCAATCATTGTGGCCCCAATCTGCGATCTGGCCGGCGGCGGTTTCGAAGTTCTCCACCTGAGCTTTGAGCGTATCGAACCATGCGTCATGGAATGCCTGCACGGTGTTTGCTTTGTTTTCGATGGATTGACGTGAAGTTACGATGACGTCCATGACGATACGTAACTGCGCGGAACTCAACAACGGGATACCGCCGCTAGATTCCGCTTCGTATATATCCGGTTCCCAACCTGAAACGGCATCGGCTTGGCCGGCGTTGAACGTTTCTACGGCATCCGCAACGCTGTTCTCGGGAACGAGAGTGACATCAAAGCGAGGATTGAGTCGGGCAATCGAGAGCGTATAGTATACAAAGTATTCCCCAACGCTCCCTCTGGAAAAGGTAATTCGTTTATCATCCAGATCGTTGATGGTTTGAATGGCACGTGCCCAGAGTTGATCGGCGCCCGCGCTCTCATCCACAATGGCGGTGATCACCCCGGGACTGGTCAACGCGACAGAGTCTAGGGTGGTCAGAAGACAATCCCATTTCCCTTGATCTAGAAGTGCGGTGCGTTGTTCTTCAGATATGTCATAACGAGGATCCTCATCCAGGAGGAAGGGGATAATGCCGAGATGGAACCCGTGTTCGACATCTTTGCCCGATATCTGCATTTGCTGCAAGGTGAAATAGCTTCCAAATGCGTCAGCGCCACAGATGTATGCGGGCAAATCGTCGTTGGCATCATAGTTCGATCCGAAGATCGGATCCGGCGAGCTTAAATCGATGGGTACGGACTCGCCTACTGAAGGAGGCGGCGTTTCTCCACCTGAAGCTAACAGATCTGAAATTTTGTCATAGAGAAACCCGCACACAACAATTGCCAGCGCTAATCCAACGATGGCGATAAAAATGATTCTCGTTCGATCCATGCTTCTCATCTGCTGCCCTCATCCACTTCAGGTTTGATCCAATAGTTTAGCGTTGTTTTCCCCTCGGGCGATATCCGAGATTTCCGAGAACGGCGCGAGGCCCTTGTCCCGCGATCAAATCAAACTGGTACTTTCCATCTTGATCACGCTCGATGATCAGTTCGTCCGCTTCCGGTATCACGCAATGTTTACTGCCCCCTGCTCCTCCGAGCATCTCCTGGTATGCTCCGATTCCGAAAAAACCGATATACAGATCTTCGGCATCGACAGGGAGAAACAGTGGCGATTTGCTCTTGTGTGGTGGATAAATATCGTCGCTATCACAAGTTAAGCCGCCCAATTGAACCCGATGGAATGGTCGATCGAGATGGTTCAACGGCAGCACCGTGAAATGTTCTCCCAGGGCCCAACTGTCGGGAAAGGACGACATGATCGATCCATCGATGATGTACCATGGGTACTTGGAAGTGTTATCTTTCACGCTGATGATTTTGAAGAGATGTGCCCCATGCTCCGTGACCGTATAGCGGCCGAATTCGCCGATTACATCTGGAACTTGTACTCGATATTTATCGCAAATTTCTTTGATCGTTGAGAGCAAATTCACACCGAAAGCCAAATAATCACACTCAAAATCAAGTGTCATCGCTGCGGGTACTCCGCCACCGAAATCAAACACGGAAAGTTCGGGATATTTTTGGCGTAGTTGGGCGAATATTTCGATAGGAGGACGAAGCCGATCTACGAAATTATCAATGTCCACAATCTGGCTTCCTACCATGGCATGGTAGAGCTTAAGATGGATATTGGGTGAAATTTGCGCGATCTCTGCAGCCTTAAAAATATCGTCGACATTCATACCGAAACGGGAATTTGCACTATCCATCTCGGACAAATCTCGATGTAAGCCGTAGCTCTTTTGACGTAATCCGACTTCGAAATGGAGTCGAGATTCGATAAGTGGCTTTAATTCGGGGATATCTTCGATTACCGGAATGACGGGATCGTGCTCGCGTTTGAACTGCACAATCTTGTCTGCGTAAGACGAATTGGGAGGTTTAAAACCGTTACACAGAATCATGGTCTGCGGATCGAGGATTCCTCGCTCCTGCATGACACGCAGAATTTCAATATCCATCAAGGAAGATATTTCGTGCTGCGCACCAGCCTTCAGCGTCGTCCGTATGACTTCTTCCGCAGCATTTGCTTTAGAGGCATATGCATATCGGAATTGACCGGCATATCCCACGTCTTCGATTGCCTGGGAAAAAATATCCCGCATGTTGTGGATTTGCCGGCGGATCATTGGAAGATACACGATTTCCAGTGGGCTATGGATTTCTCGTCCCAGCTTGAGCGACCGACCTTTTTCCTCGAAAAGTGCCGCAAGATCCAAGTCTTCATAAAACAGTCGCCCGTTACGCGCGTTGAGATACCTATTCAGCGACCGATCTGGTATTGGCGATGTCGATTCCCAACCAACGACAGCACGTTTCATCTAATCCCGTCCATTCATCTCCAAGTCACTTGTACGCAAGCTTAACCTATATCTGGAGCTAAATATGCTGTTAGTTGAAGCACTGCAGAAAATTGTAGCGTTTCTAATACTGTGCCGCTGAATATAATCAGCCTGGAAGCTGACTTTCGAGTTCAAAGCTGACGTACCTTGCCTGGGTAAATCTTGCCGCCCTCGTTTTAAACGCCGGTCGAGTTCCGTAGTATTTCGAGGATTCTCCCACTGTCCCAACACCTCTTAAAGGCTGCGACCATATCTGGGTCGTATTTTGTCCCGGAGCGATTGATAATTTCTTCGCATGCATCTTCCGGAGAAATTGCTTTTCGATAAGGGCGGTCGGTGGTCAATGCCTCAAACGAGTCCACGATAGCGAGTAAGCGGGCGCCAATTGGGATCTCCTCTCCCTTGAGGCCATCCGGATAACCTTGTCCATCCCAGCGTTCGTGATGATGGCGGATGATGGGAACGGCTTGAGCCAAATAGTCGATACCTTCGATCATGTGGCCACCCACGGTTGGGTGCTGGCTCATTTTCTCCCACTCCTCAGACGAGAGTTTCTGATCCTTTTGTAAAATTGTAATGGGGACTTCGAGCTTGCCGATATCGTGCAGAATAGCACCATACTCCAGGGTCTCACGTTTCGATTCGCTCCAGCCCAATTCGAGTGCCATTGCCTGAGCATAGGCATTGGTCCGCAATACATGATCATGAGTGTATTGATCGCGCGCCTCTATCGCATTGGCAAGAGCAAGCAGGCTAGATTTGTAGGCTATTTTAAGTTGGGCTACCAAGAGTTCATTGGCACGCGTCAGACGTGCTTTGACGGCCGATATGAGTTCTTGGCTGGTGACGGGTTTTGTTATGTAATCGTCGGCTCCGAGTGACATCCCGGCAAACACGTCTTGCCTGGTGCCGCGTGCTGTCAGGAAGATAAAGGGTACTGCTTTTCCTCCGGGCACTTGACGGATGGCTTCGAATAGCTCAATACCATCCATAATGGGCATAGAGATATCGGAAAGGATTAGCGCGGGGTTCAATTCACGGAATCGATCGAGGGCTTCCTTGCCGTTCGTCGCTGTACTCACTTGATAGCCGGCGCCTTCAAGAATGTCCCTTAACGCAATCAGCATCGCCACGTCGTCTTCTACAACCAACAACGAGGCTTTAGTCATTTCATCGGTATGCTGAGTCGTATTTGGACTTCGCACCGATTGCAGGCGAGCTTCCACTGTTGCAAGAAGGGTTTGGTTTGAAAATGGCTTTGTGAGGAAGCCCTCGAGCGTCATGGTTTGTCGGATGGTCTGATCATCCAGACATTCTTGCGAGGCCAGGAAGAGAAAATCCGATCGATCACCGATAGCTTCCCTGACTGCCTTGTAGAAGAGAATACCCTCAAGATCCGCCAGAGTCGATGAGGCAAGGATTAATTTCGGTTGTGCTTTGGAGAGCATCCTAAGTGCATCGTTTCCTTTATTCGACTTCCAAACGTCGTAGCCGGATTCTTTCAGGCAACCGGCAATTTGATCGAGAAATTTCGTATCTTCATCGACCACCAATATCGAGGCGCGAGGATGCCTGTTTCTTTTTTGTTCCGAGACTGCAGTCATCGAGCTGACCTAAGTGAACAAATATGTAATGCAAGGATAGCGCTGTTCAAATTATTGCGCTGACATTCTATCCGCGCAAGTGAACTTTGAGGTTTCGTTTGTTTTAGCTGACCAGGGTATGTATTGAATCGTGTGGAGGGGATTCGCTACTGCGGTTTCTTCCATTTTTCCCAAGCGCCTTTCCAGAGATTCCGGCTGGATACATTCCTGGGCAGTGTTACAGATTCGAAATGTATTGAAATCCCTTCAAGAAGATTTAATGCACTGGAGATATCATTTGTCTGGAGCGCGCTCAGTAATTCATTGTATGCTCTGGTTGTCCATTCCCAATCACTTCTCAACCGATCCGCCTTTATCCAATAATCCCGGTTTTCCCACGCCTTTGCTGTTTGATCGATTGACGCTGCCAGGGCTTTTAAAGCAAATAACGCGAATGCGCATATGTCCTTTTGCTGCGCTTTGCTGGTTTCTTCATGACGAAAAAAATAGAATGCACTGGCCAGAGATTGCAACATTTTCTCTCTGGTTCGAGCTGGGCTCTCGGTCCGTATGATTCGTGACAAAGGTCTCCCTCAGGTACGTTTAGATGCATGGAATTATAGCCGAAACAGGTGCAGATGCTTGCGTATCTGTGGCAGGCGAAGTCGTGCTACAATGCCTGGCATGGACTTTACTTCAAAACGCAAGCTCTTGATATTCCTTGTGTATAGTATCCTTCTTATTCTTCCTTCAGCGATAGTGGGATATCAAATTCATGCATTGTGGCCTCCGGCCAACGAGCGTTATGCCCTGGTAAAGGAAGCCCAAAATCTGATTGACGAATATTACCTGGGCGAGCTTCCCGAACAACAAGCGTTGGAGCGCGGGATGATTCGAGGCATGATTGCAGAGATCGGAGATCCCTATACGATCTATCTCGAGCCTGCGGCTTTCGAAATTCAATCCGACACACTCAGTGGAGAATATGGCGGAATTGGGGCACACTTGTCGCGTGATGAAAATGGACAGTATCGCCTCTTTCCGTTCGAGGGAAGTCCTGCAGCCGACGCAGGGATCATAGACGGCGACGTTCTTATCGCTGTAGATGGCGAGCCAGTCCTCTCGGAGATGGATCAAAACGAAGTGCTATCGATGATTCGCGGACTCGTCGGAACGGAGGTCGCAATTACACTTGCGCGCCGAAATGCAGAAGAAGATGAGATCACCCTCAGCATCGAACGGCAGACGTTCGTTATATCTTCAGTGACCAGTCATCTTCTTGAACAGGACGAACGTATTGCCGTTATCGCGATTTCATTGTTCAGTGAGCAGACGCCTCGAGAGATCGAGCGCGCCTATAACGACCTTCTCAAAAGTGGCATGAAGGCTGTTATATTAGATTTGCGCAACAATCCAGGCGGAATACTGGAATCCGGCGTGGCCGTGGCTGAATTCTTCCTCCCCAAAGGCACGATTATGTACGAGCAGAAAAAGGGAGAAGAACTTATTAAGTACGAGGTGGAAAACCCAGGGAAAGGTCGAAGTATTCCCCTCGTCGTTCTCGTCAACGATGCCACTGCGAGTTCTGCGGAAGTCGTTGCGGCAGCGCTGCAAGCCAATGGACGCGCTCCACTGATCGGCCGTCCAACTTTTGGCAAGGGCGTCGTACAATCGGTTCTCGAGTTGCGGGATGGATCCAGTTTATACATCACATCCGCACGCTGGATGACGCCGGATCAAGAGAGATTAGATCAGCGAGGATTGCAGCCGGATATTCCCATCATCACGGATAATGGGGACAACGAGCCGTTTCTTCAAGCAGCTATTCAGTATTTGAATGAGACATCGCTAGGTGGATTGTGAAGCCGACCGGAACGAAGAATATCGCCACGAATAGGAAAGCAACTCACGATTATTTTCTGTATGATACTTTCGAGGCAGGGGTCGTCTTGAAGGGTACGGAAATAAAATCGATACGTGCCGGCCGTGTAAGTTTACGTGAGGCATATGTTCAAATTACTGATATGGAAGCATGGTTGATCAACGTTCATATCGCACCTTACGATCCGGCGAGTCGGTTCAATCATGATCCGAAGCGATCGCGTAAACTTCTATTGCATAGGCGCGAAATCTCGAAGCTGAAGGATCAGATGCAACAACGCGGGTACACGATCATTCCGCTACGGATGTATTTTAAACGTGGGCGGGTCAAAGTCGAGATTGCTCTCGCGCGAGGCAAACGGAAGTATGATAAACGGCGCGCGATTGCCAAACGTGACGCTCAACGTGAAATCGATCGCACCATGTCGAAGAGGAATCATTCCAGATGAGTCCCCAATCGATCGCGGCTGTTAATCGGTTAACACCTATGGATAAAATCTCGATTTATCGGCGATTCATTCCTGAGGTGTTACGCCAACGTTTCGACCTCCCCGTCGATTACAAAGACGCCGAGGGGCGAGATCTCTTGCGTCTCGAGTGTGAAGCAGGCAGCACAGAAGTCATCCTAGATTTACGTCATTCGTATAACGCGGAGGATCCCCTGCTTTACGCCCATATAACTGACACGATAAATGGACAGCTGCATATTTTGTTATATATCGTCAACGATCCTGATTCTCCCCGTTTTGATGTCGACCGTATGCCCGATGGGTCGAAGACAGATTTTGGCACACTCAGGCGTAATATTGAAGCCGAATTGTCTGCCATGCGTGCAGGGCTTGCACCGGGTCAAGTCCACAGTGGCTTGAGGATCTTGCAACATTCAATACGTGCATTTGAAGAATTCGCCGATTCGCTGGGTCAAACAATGTATTTTGTAGAGCCATTGTATTATCACAATGCTGTGATTTTTGAACGTTACGGTTTTGGCTACCAACAAGGCTTAAATCGTATGCATAAAATCAATGAGCAGTTCGCCAGAGGCGGATCCCTTTATAATAAACTCGATAACAGCACCCCATTTCGAACGCAAGGAATGGAGGAAACGATCCGCGGCAGAAGTTGGGCGATTCACGATGGCCTTCTTGGAGAACCCTTCACGTACGTAACGATGTACAAACATATTCAGGCAACCGCATCAATCAATACCTTCCCTAACAGCCGATGGTAGTATTCGCTATTGAAAAGCTGTATAAAATCCCGTAGCAATTTCGCATAGCCTATTTTTTATATTTGTGGGATAAAATATTATGTAAGTTAACTTCACTTATATGGCTATGCGCATTATATTATTTGTTTTCCCAATCAATGATATAATTTCTTTGGGGATGATCGGTTTCGACGGAGTTGGATGATACTGGACTGCAAGCCGAGAGGCACCGATCTCGAAAACTCAGTGCAAAACCTTAAGTGCCAAACGCACTGACTTTGCGGCTCTTCCTCTAGCAGCATAAACCGCTAGGGAACGAGCTCCGGTCTTGTAAACACAAGACCCGCCGCTGTTTGCCACCCTTGTCCGGCGAATAGGCCGGCGACAAATGGACAAGGTACCACGCGAGAATCCACGGCTCGTGTGTTAGCAGGGCTTTCGGGCTCTAGTGGATAGCTCAATCAGAAGCCTGTCGATTGGCAACTGTAACGAGCGAAACCGTAATAGATCGACTACGCTTGTAGACGTTCAGCAATCAACATCTTCGGACGCGGGTTCGATTCCCGCCATCTCCACAAAGCGCACATTTATATGTGCGCTTTTACAACTGAAGACATAAAATGAATTGCGAGTCAAACGGGATTGTTGAATCGAAAACCTAGTCCGCGAACCGTTTCGATATACGCTTGATCCGGATCGACGGCTCCCAATCGGTCACGTAAACGGCGTATCAATGCGTCTATCGCTTGATTCGAGACTCCAACCCCCTTCGTACCGGGCCAGACAACTTCGGCGATTTCATCTCTGGTAACGACGCGAGAACCATTCCTATGTAGCAGTTCAAGAAGGCGATACTGCGGCGGTGATAGCGGCGGCTCAATTTCTTCATCGTATATCGTCACTCGGTGAGCTTGTGGATCCATCTTCAATCGGCCCAAACCCATCTGCGTTGCCTGCTGTTCGGACAGAGGTACAGTCGCATCGACTCCAATGAAAATAATTTCCATCGCCAGTGCAATTTGAATCACGTCGCCATCTTGCAACAGGACAGGTCCAGGTATTCTTACACCATTTAAATGGGTTCCGTTTTTACTCCCCAAATCTTCGATCACGTACCCTTCCGGGGTTTGCCGTATCCTTGCATGATACCTGGACACCTGTCGATCCTGTATGACAAGATCACTGTCCGCCCCTCTACCGATGATGAAAGTGTCATCGTCAAGCGACCGGCGTTCTCCAGTCAACTTCCCTGTCTGCATTACGATATAAGGGACATCCAGTTCTTCATCTGGCACAGAATCACCTCTCCGATGGTACTACTGGCTGAGTACGCATATCTGAGTATAATCCAATTGTAGGCATCGACGTCAAGTATTGCAGCAGATTCCTTTCAAGTACGTACAAATAAGCGCCGCGATACTATACAAGGTCCCATATACGAGGGATGATTTTTGAAACCTCTTTCTAAGAATCAAGTTCTAAAAGAACGCTATACAATATTGCGAATTATCGGCCGTGGCGGAATGGGATCGATCTATCTGGCTGAAGATCTCCGGCTCCCAGGGCGTCAGTGTGCCGTTAAAGAAGTGCAACAAGATCGAGATATCCCTGACGATCTCCGTACACAAGCTCACGAGCAATTCTATCGTGAGGCTTCCGTCCTTGCTCGTCTGGATCATCCGAATCTGCCCAAAGTGTCCGACTTTTTCTCCGTTGACGAGTGCGATTACCTTGTCATGGATTTTGTCCCCGGCGACGATCTAAAAACGGTAATGGACGAAGCACGTCGGAAAGGCGAGTTTTTAGATGAATCAGAAGTACTTGCATGGGCATCGCAATTGGCAGATGCCCTGGAATATCTCCACGCCCTAACCCCTCCGGTCATCCATCGAGATATCAAGCCGAGTAATCTCAAACTCACTCCATCTGGCCTGGTAAAACTGGTAGACTTTGGCCTCGTAAAGCAAATGGCGCCAGATGAGATGACGGTAACTGTAATACAGGGACGCGGTACTGCATTATACACACCGCTCGAACAGTACGGTGGCGACACCGGTCATACAGATGTGCGCAGTGATATCTATGCCTTCAGCGCCACACTCTACCATCTGCTCACCAATCACCCTCCAATGGACGCCAAACAAAGATTCTTGCAGCCAGATGGATTACCTTCTCCTAAAAGCATCAACAATGCAATTGATACCAAAGTAAGTGAAGCTGTGATGTGGGCGCTTGCGCTGCACCCCAACGATCGACCCCAGGATATCGCCTCGCTGCGAACGGCTCTATTCGGCGATGCGCTTCCGACAAGACTGCGCATTAAGCAATCTTTCCCCAATAAGTATCAAGCCTTCTTCCGTTCTAAAATTGATCGCGCGCTTATCGGGTTGGCGATGCTCCTATTTATTATGTCAGCCTTGGCGACCTCACGTTGAGTCGATGAATTCCAGACACCAGATTTTCACCGCGACCACACAAATCAAACCCCATATGATGGTCATCATTAATCCTGCAAATATCCCCAAAGAATTCAGGAGCACATTGCTTCCAGGAAATCCCAGCGCAATATAATTATAGCCAATCAGACTCCCAATAATGGGTATTATGGCGCAGCGCAGTTTCATCTTTTCCGTCATTTCGTTTCGGTTCGCAGACGCGTAAGCGTAACCCCCCGAAAACAACACCCCAAGCATTCCGAATAAGAAGTGCGAAAAAGTAATTACGTCTTTTTCCGTACCTGCGCCGTCTCCCCCGGAAGTCAAGGTGGCGGACGGTGTCGGTGATTGCGTTGCATCCTCAGTTGCAGAATCGAAAGTAGGCACTTGCGTAGGCGTCACGATCGTCTCCTCGATCGGCGCCCCTTCCTGTATGTTGATCTGAAGAGTTTCCGAAGTGCGCGCCGGATCGCTGCGTGCACTAATGGTCATCAAACCCAATCGCTCCAGTGTGATGCTGATTTCTGCATACCCCATCTGCGTCGTCGCATCAACAGCCGTGGAGGTTATATTTTCACTTTGTTGAGTTATCGAAAACTCTACGACTGTCCCATCAGGGACGTGATGCCCATTCGTGTCGATTATCCGGCCCGTCCGCACTGTGACAACATCCCCGATCGATAATTCTGTATTCTCTTCTTCCGTATTTTCTCCCCCGGTTTCACTTGGCGCTGCCCCTATTCGCTGAAGTGTAATCACTTGTTCAGGGTCGGGCGACGTCGCATCGATCAGGTCGTATCCAATGCCCGGGATGCTGACCGGGGAAGCGCCTGGAGCTGATTGTTCTAAAAACAGCAAGTGCGCCGCGACATCGATGAATATAGGGCTGCTACCATAGAGCGCGTAATATACATCGACTTTGCTGATATCCGTCGCGTCCAAGCCGTAAGGTATATCGTGTGCGAAAACAACCAATTGTTTGTTTCGAGCCAGATCAGGACGCTGGTCCAACAATAATTTCAGCGCGTTCGATCCATATACGTCTTCGCTTCCATCCAGGACCGAGAACACGAGCCAGTCTGCTGATATTAGAAGCTGCTCCAACTCTTCGGGTGGTGCAAGTGCTGTCTCGACCACGCCCTCTACAGGCGCACCAAGGAAAAAGGCTAAATCCGCCATGCTATAAGAATTTAGATTCCACGAACCCACTTCACCTGCAGCGGCCGGTCCGTATAGACTCAATACTGTTTGCTCTAAACCGCGTACGTTCATCCATTGTTGATCTTCACAAGTCGAGCACTGCCGCACCATCCTGACGTCGGTAAAAAACAGTATTCGTTCTCCCAATTGGGGAGCACCACCGAGCCTTTGAATGACTTCATCTTGCGAAGGGCTGACCAGTGTCGATGCCGATATGGCGACCTGCGCCGTGATGTCAGAATTTTCGCCGAGATCTCCGGGGAAAAATGACGGCGGGTAAACCCGCGCTCTTCGGAAGTCTTCTCCGAACATACGCAATTTCAGGTTGAGGATCCTCAGCACGGCGTTATCTACGAGTTGGGCAAAGGATGAGTCCTCCCGGTATTTTTGCGCAAAGAATTCCAACGTAAATTGAATGGTTGTCAATTCATCGACATCTTCTGGGTTTTTGAAGTCGGACAGAATTAATAGATCATTACCGGCCAAGAAAGCGTCTCGTGCAACAAGGTGTGATTTGAAAGTACGTTCTGTTGGGTCCCGGAAACGTCGAATAGCCCGCGTGCCCAACGAATCGCTGACGGTAACACCTCCGGCATCTCGCCATACAGCCAACGGTTCGAGCGCCATCAATTGGGAATAGGCTTGCGGGTCAAGACTGATCGGCCGCGTGGTTGCACGAACGTTTCCCTGAAAGCCCTGGTAACGGATATGGGAAGCGAGCAATCCATCTGCAATCTCGCTATTCGATCCAGGAGCTGCTCCCGTAACCGAGAAATAGGGGGCCAATTCAATTTGTTTTATCTGTTCCAGAGATTTCCGCACCGTAGCGACTTCTTCTTCAATTGGCCGGTCAGCGCTGCCAAGTCCGGGAAAATGCTTTACGACGACACTCATACCGTTGTTTGACCCGTCATGAACGCCGGAAATGTATGCACGCCCCAACTGCCCTACCCAGTAGGGATCCCCACCGAAGGTGCGTACTCCGAGATCACCTTCCTTCACGAGACGAGGCTCTTCGAGCACATCCAGTGAAGGTCCGATTAATAAGTTGAAACCTAAAGCATCCAATTCCCTTCCGATCACATTCCCTACTTGGTAGGCATACTCGGTATTCCAGGTTGCGCCAATCGCCATTTGATCCGGTAATTCAGATAATCCCGAAAGGATCTCTGAGTAAGGCCATCCACTCTCGTAACGGGTTGCGATTAAAAGTGGGATATAGACCTGAGAGTCCGCTGGATCGTTCGATCCTGAGGCTTCGATATCCTGCAACGCGGAAATCAGATTCCGGATGTCTCGCAATGCATCCGGGCCTTCACCATAATTATCGTTATTCTTTTCGAGTAAAACACCGGAAACATGATTGTCGACGATGAGCTGATAAATTGGATCGTCGATTCCGATCTTGCTTCCTTCGAAGGTGACAAGAAATAGCTGTCCGACTCTTTCTTCGGGCGTCATTTCCTCCAACAAATCAGCAGCAGGATTCGTTTGCGTGAGTACAGAAGCTTCCCCACTACCGATATGCGGGACCAGAATTATGCAGATAGAGATGAAAACCAACAAAAATCGTCGCATATGCCGAAGTATATCCTCGCGGCCGTATGGGAACAAGCGACCGGAAGTAATGATTTCGATTCTTTCTATAGATATGATTCCACAGTATGTCTATGCGCAAGCTCTTTCAGCAACGCCTCTCGCAACGCATCCCGCCTTTTCGGTCCGCTCAACGACTCCAAGCGACGGATTCCCAAGGGATCAATGACATCATAGAGTAAATGCATTTCTTCCCGTGAAGGTGGTTTTGTCTCTTTTATATCCGACGACACTTCGAGTTCGAAAGCGGTTTTTGCCAAGACTCTTTCCAGTGCCACACCAGGATGCAAATGTGTAATACGCATTTTCCCGTCCTTGAAATCAAACTGGCCAAGATCGGTCACGAGGTAACATGGACCACTTCCCTTCGTTCTTTTTGGATGATGTCCCAATCCAGATAAAAAATCCAATTTATCGACAAACGTCACTTTTGAATGCCGAGGTACATAAAGGTAGATGTCGGAAAGGATCGGGGTTACATCCGGTATTCCTCCGCTTCCGGGAAGCCGCATCCTGGGTTGACGATAATTATTGCCGAAGGCAATGTTGTTGAAATTTCCATGGGAATCCACTTGTGCAGGCCGGAAGAACTCTTTCGGACGTATGCGGGGTAGAAATTCGATAGCGACCTGAACGAAACTGTAGTGATTCAACGCATTTTCCAGCCACAACGCTTCTACATCCGCAAGCCCCAAAGATGCGCCCTCACGACATACGCTCTGTCCGATTGCCGAGGCGAAGTAAAGATCGGGTGCATGGGTGTGCCAAGCAAGTAAATAACCCGCAGCGACAAGTGGAGTAGCCAGTCCCTGCGCGACAACCTCACCATTTACTACCTGTCGCGAGATGCAAACACACATAAGATCGCTGATCGTCCATTCATCTTGCGTCTTCAATCTTGCCTCCCCTGTCCCGATGAAATGCCTGGAACGTAATACGTCCGCTACTGCCAACCGCGCGTAATTATGCTCCGCACAAACCTCGGATCATCAGTGATGATTCCGTCGACGCCCAGGCGGAGCATTTCGACGACATTATCATGTAAATTCACCGTCCAGACGAACACGCGTTTTGCTCTTCGTCTATATTCTTCCATCTCTTTCTGACCAAGAATGTCAAAACTGGGATGGACAGCATCGTGCGCGACGAAAATTCGCAGCAGCCATCTCAACCATCTTGGCTCTGTTGACTTAATTAATAACCCACATCCAATTTCCGGTTCAATTTTACGAACCCGGAGAAGTGCTTTTGGATTGAAAGATGAAATAAGCACTCTACCTTGGATTCCGTATTTTCGAATGATCTGGACGACGATATCAGGTAATGCGTCAAATGGTGAGGCGTAGTTGGTCAACTCTATGTTCAACAGCAGCTGATCTCCAACGGTTTCAATCACCTCTTCGAGTGTAGGAATTCTTTCGTTTCCAAAACTTATATCAAATTTTAGTCCGGCGTCCAATCGCTTGAGTTCATTCAAATCCCAGGAACTCACCCGCCCTGTACCGTTCGTCGTCCTCTCCAACCGCAGGTCATGGTGGAGTACGACGCGATCATCAGCGGTCAGTTTGGCGTCCATCTCAATCGCGTCTGCGCCCAAATCGGCCGCCAAGCGAAATGCAGCGATTGTGTTTTCCGGTGCTTGTAAAGACGCCCCGCGGTGTGCGATCACCAACGGGGCGTCTGATTGCCAACTATCAATTTCACGTTTTGTCATAATTCGACGAAGTACGCCTCAGATGCTTGGTCGATCATCTCCTTCGTCATCTCCGGTTCGACACCGAGATATCTGGAAATATCCAGGATCTGATCGCATATGTCACGAGGGTGTGATGCTCTCAATTTACGATTTCTCTTGATGTACCACTCCTGAAGCATGTACGCCAAACCCTGATCGGAATATATTACGCCCTTCCCTTCTGCAACCTTCTTGAATATCTGCCGGTATTCATCATACGTGGGATCGCCAACTTCGATCTTGTGCCGCAGACGCCGCAAGAACGCCTCGTCGACCAAATCTCGTGGCGGGAGGTTGGTCGAGAATACGACCAAAACATCGAAAGGCAATTCTACTTTCCGGCCGTTGTGCAGTGTAAGATAGTCAATGCGATTTTCTAGCGGCACGATCCAGCGATTCAAAAGATCTCTGGGGCGGACCTGCTGTCTGCCGAAGTCATCGATGAGGAATACGCCGCCATTCGCCTTGGCCTGGAATGGAGCTTCGTAATATTTGTTGACGTCATCATAAACCAAGTCGAGGCCCGCCATTGTCAGTTCCCCGCCGACCACGACGAACGGTCTCTTGATTTTCACCCAACGCGGATCACGTTTTGAACCCGATTTTCCTGTACCGGATTCCGTAACGTCTTCTTCATGGGCAAGCTGATGGTTGACCGAATCGTACATTTTTACCACTTGTCCATCTATGTCGATTGCGAAAGGAATATACAAGTCTTCTTCGAGCAAGATTTCGCCGATTGCCTGTGCGATCGAAGTCTTGCCGTTTCCGGGTGGTCCATATAAGAATATCGAAGTTCCCGAATTCACTGCGGGGCCGATCTTATTGAACGTTCTATCGGAGAGGGTCAGATCAGACAGCGCCTCGCGCATCATCTTGGGATGCACGGTCGGCCTGCCGCGACTTTGACGCCGGATAGAGTCGTTGTAGACCTCCAGGGGTACGGGTGCCGGTCCGGCGTATTGACTGCGCTCCAGCGCTTCGCGAGCTCGAGCGATTCCCGCACCTGTAATTGCGTACTGGTACGAACCTTCGCCGAAACCGACCTGGGTCTTTACTTCGACGAATTTTTCCCGTTTGAGCGCTTCCAGGATTTGATCCACGATTCCCGCAAACGGGAGTGAGATTGTTTCGGCCACGCTGAATCCCGTCTTATATCCCTGGAAATATAGAATCTTGAGCGCCAGGTCCTGAAGCCAAAGTTGAGTAAGCCCGGTGTCCTCGACACGACTTACAGGGGCCGGCGTGAATCTTAAATTGGAAGTTGTGGTTGCTCGCTCACGACGTTTCGACACGACTGAGCTTCGAGGTAATGACATCCCGTACCTCCCTACCTGCGAATTAATTCGATAAAAACGCCACCAATGATTTGAATTGGATAACGCGCATCTTGGATTATATATACAGCTAGCCCTGCGAGCAAATGCCCACTTATTCCCATTTCACCGCATTGCAGGTACAATCGGCGGCATGACTCTTACAATCGTTATGCCGGTGTTTAACGAAAAAGATACGATCGAAGAAATATTGAGACGGGTCAATGCGGTAGATTTGGTCGACGAAATCGTAATTGTCGACGATGGATCGACAGATGGCACCCGGGATATCCTGCATGAAGCGCAGAAGTCGCATCCCAAGATCCATCTTATCCTTCATGAGAAAAACTTGGGGAAAGGTGCTGCAGTCCGCACGGGTATCCAGGCGGCAGCCTCGGATCTTGTTTTGATCCAAGATGCCGATCTTGAATACGATCCCAGAGATTATCCCGCGCTTCTTAAACCGATGGAGGACGGGGTTGCGGACGTCGTATTCGGATCGCGCTTTTTAGGAGCTCCACGTCGTTCTGCAATGTTCTGGCACATGGTTGCCAACAAACTGCTGACATTCATGACCAATCTTCTTTACAACAGCATTCTCACCGACATGGAAACAGGCTACAAACTCTTCCGAAGGGAAATAATCCAGTCCATTCCTTTGAGATCCAACCGATTCGATTTTGAACCCGAGATCACTGCGAAGCTGCTGAAACGAAAGCTCCGTATCGTGGAAGTTCCAATATCCTTCTACCCACGTGAATATACGGAAGGTAAAAAGATCGGTTTGAAGGATGCTTTTGAGGCGGTTTGGACACTATTCAAGTATCGTCTCGTTGATTAGCCAGGCTGGACGCACCATCCGATCTTGTCGATTGCTCCCACGTCTTTGATATCGCTTATATTCAATTCCAGGCTTGGCGTGTTCCAATAATCACTTCGTTCCAACCTGAATGCGATATCGATAAATTCAGGCAGCGTTGCGTATAACTCGCCCTTACGAAAAGCGATCGCATCGAATACTTTACCACCTTGCTCCAGGGTTAATTTTAGATGCGTGCCGTCTTTGCCCACTTGTCTCTTACCCAGCACTTTCGTATTGGCAGCAGCAAATTGAGGAACCGGATTCCCCTCGCCACAAGGTTCGACCCTTTCGATGAACTGCTGCAAGTTCCAATCCAGCTCTTCAAAACGAACTACCGCATCGAGCGTGATTGTAGGTCTCAAGTCTTTTCCAGCGAGCTGAGAGGATGCGATTTCACGCAGCCGTGTTTCCAACTCGCCGAGATTTTCGTTTGCTACGCTAAAACCTGCAGCCGCCGAATGCCCGCCGAACCGTTCTAGAAGATCTGCGCAGCGCGCTAAAGCATTCGTGATATGGAATTCCGGGACGCTTCTCCCGGATGCTCTTGTGCTTCGCTCGCCCTTCACCGCCACGATTGCAGGTCGGTAGAATTCGTCCACAAGTCGCGAGGCCACCAGCCCAACGATGCCCTCGTTAAATGACTCGTCGGCCACGAAGATGAAATCTATCTCCCGATCCATATCCAATCCAAGTTGCCGGGCTTTCTCGATAGACTGGCGCATGATCGTTCTTCGCTTCTGATTCAACTGCTCCAACGACGCCGCCAATTCCTTGGATCGATCTTGATCCTCCGTCAGCAGTAGACGAAAGGCGTACTCCGCCGTATCGACTCGTCCTGCGGCGTTGATGCGCGGACCAAGTCCAAATCCAATCTTGGTTGCGTCCACACGGTCAATCTCGTATCCGGCTTCCCTGCAAAGATTAACGATTCCCAACCGATTTTCGCCCCGGATGACACGCAAACCTTCCTGTACCATAATCCGGTTTTCCGATACGAGCGGCGCCATGTCTGCAATTGTCCCGATTGCGACCAGGTCAAGACTATCACGGTGAAAATTTGTTCCCAATTTTCTGGAAATGGCTTCCGCTAATTTGTAGGCAATACCCACGCCGGCAAGCCCTTTAAAGGGATACTCGTCTCTTTCTTGTTTCGGATCGATTACAGAACACGCCTGAGGCAAGGATGGACCTGGCTCGTGGTGATCGGTGATGATCACGTCC
>DAOUEE010000151.1:0-25643 GCA_034430695.1 Anaerolineales bacterium
CATTCCCAGGACACGCCCGAGCACGGCGTGGTGATGGTCAACGCCGCCCTGAACGGCGATCCGCCCTGGGTGCGGCTCAACGACGATCCCCCCAACACAATTTACGCGCTGAGTTCGCTGCCGCCGATGTTCCCCGGCAGCGCGGGCAGCAGGCTCAACGGTCTGGTCGCCGATTTCGCGCAGGAGTTGTTTGCGCTGTTCGCACCCTGATCGTCCTGCGACTGCAGGCGCCGCTGCGCTGCGACTTACGCTCGGGATGAAGGGAATTGTTGTCGGGGCGGGTTTGAAACCCGCCTCTTCATAGAAATAGGACGCCTCACCGAGGCGTCCCTACGCGCTATTATGGAGAGAAATAGGCCCTGTAAATCAGCGCTCCCGCACCGAGGAGGTGCCGCTCGTGTGGATCGACCCCAGATCAGCACCGCTCACGTAGGCAATCCGCGAGTCGCCGCTGGCGTTGACGTCCAGCGTCCCATCGGTCCACACATCCGCCTCGCTGGCGCCGCTGGCGTTCACGTTCACGTCTTCGGCGTAGAAATCCGCCAGGTCGGCCGTGCTGCCGCCCGAAATATCCAGATCCAGGCTGGCGCACGATCCGTTCAGACGGACCTCGCTCGATCCCGACAGCGAGAAACGCGCCACCCCGACCACCGCGTCGCCATCGACGCGGCTGCTTCCAGAGAGGTCCAGCCGCAGCGGATGCGACGATTCAAAACCGCGCAGAAGAGCGCTGCTCGCCCCGCTCAACGCCAGTTCGGCCAGGCTGGGCATTCGTACTTCGGCTTTCAGCGTTGGCCCACTGAAGTTGTAGTTGTATCCCGGCTTGAGGCTCAGCCGCACACGGCCGCTCACGACGGAGACGTCCAGGTATTCGACGACGGTTACGTCCGCGGTAACGACGACGGAGTAACCGTCCCCTCGTTCGATGTCGACGTCGAACACATGGCTGGCCTCGACGCCGTCGAATCCGCTGAAGTCGTAGTCAAGAACCTCGACTTCGCCGGAGTCACGCAGGCGCACCGTCTCGTTGTTGAAGTCGAACCCCCCGGGACAGCAGGCACTCGATCCCAACAGGATCACGGCCACGACCGAAATCCGCAAAAGCTTGCGCATGTCCTCTCTCCTCATCGATTTCAGATGTTCTATACGATCCCATTCCACTATACGCAGTTCCGTCACGAAAGGTCTCGTGACCAACGGGCGATTGGCAAAAAACCAGCGCTCGATGTATGCTAACACAGCGATGGAAAAACAAGGAGACGGCACATGACCAAGAAGCGCCTCGGTTACGTGGAATTGGAATGGACCTGCCCGCGCTGTGAAACGCGCAACCCGGGCACGCACGAGTTCTGCAACGGCTGCGGCGGGCCGATGCCCGAGGACGTCGAATTCGAACAACCGCTGGAGGAGAAATTCCTCACGGATGCCGATAAAATCGCCCGCGCCAAAGCCGGCCCGGACCGGCACTGTCCCTACTGCCAGGCGCGCAACCGCGCCGACGCCAAGTTCTGCGGCGGCTGCGGCGGGGACCTATCCGAGGCGGCCGTGCGCAAAGCCGGAAAAGTTCTGGGCGCCCATCGCAGTGGGCCGGCGGGCACCGTCCGCTGCCCGTCGTGCAACGCGGAGAATCCCGCCAGCGCGCGCAGTTGTAAATCTTGCGGCGCCAGCCTGGCGGCCACGCGTGCGAAGAAAGAAGACAAACCCAAAGCGCCGGGCAAGCCCATGTCGCGCGGCCTGGTCATCGGATTGGTCCTCGTCTGCCTGGTCGTTTGCGTCGGCTTGATCATGCTTTTCACGCACACGGAATCCCTGGAAGGACGGGTGCAGAGCGTGTCCTGGACGCGCAGCATTCCCATCCTGGCCCTGGGCGAAGTCGAAGCAGAGGCTTTCTACGTCGACATTCCCGCCGATGCCGAAGTCGGCAATTGCCGCCTCGAACTGTACGAAACGAGCGACGATCCCGTACCCGGCGCCGAGGAAGTCTGCGGCACACCCTACACGCTGGATACCGGCAGCGGCGTCGGTGAAGTGGTGCAGGATTGCGTCTACGAAGTCTACGCGGACTACTGCAGTTACACGGTGCTGGATTGGATCCAGGTCGACACGATCGGCGCCAGCGGCGCGGATCTGGATCCCTACTGGCCGACCGTCTCGCTGCTCGCCGGGCAGCAGGAAGGCGATGGGACCGAAGCGTACGAGGTCGTTTTCATCGCCGACGACGAGCGCTACACCTACACGACCGAGAGCGAAGCCGAATTCGAACGCTTCGAGATCGGCAGCACCTGGACCTTGAACGTCAACACCCTGGGTGCGGTCGTCTCCGTCGAAGACTGAACCGGAACGGATTTTTTCCCCATCGGACTCACGAAAGCAGGATGCGCCGGCCCAGCCGCGATGCATCCTGTTCGCTTCTCAGGAACTCTGGTCAGATATAGGAATTCAACGCATCAAAGCAGACAGTAACCTGCGGCTGCGCCACCAAAGCCAGGTCACCTGAGCCGTCATCCCCAGGCTGAACGCCAGCCATCCGACGTAAAGACCCAGCACCCGCCCCCAGATCACGCCGCTCACCAACACAATCGAGATCACGATCAAACCGACGATCACGGACTCGGTCACGGCGCGAGTCCGTCGTGCGTTGAGCAGCACGCCTTGAAACCAGCTGACCAGTACGCTGATGGCCGGCAGCGGCAGCGTAAACCACAAGGCATTGGCCGCCATTCGCGCCAGATGCGCTTCGAGGGAAGTCAGTTTCTCGAACCAGAACATCGAAATCGGCGTGAGGACGATCAGCAGCAGCAGCACACTCATCACGCTCATCACGCGCAGCGCAAAGCGCACCAGATACGGGCCGGAATCAGGCTCGTCCAGCAGAGCTACGGCCACCTCGTTGAAGGCCACGCCCGGACTGCGCAGCAGAAACACGAGCCCCGACACCACGGGCCAGGCAGCCAGCGACTCCAAAGCCTTCGGCATGCGGCTCAAAGCGGCGCTCCCGAGCGGTTGAATCAGCAGGAAGAGCAAAGATGTCATTGCCAGCGGGACGTAGAACGAGAGAAACGAGCGCAGGCTCAACGCTTCGGCAGCCGGTGGTGCGTGGCGGAGTTGATCGCGCAGCACCGGACGCACCCGCAGGCCGTTGAAGAGCGCCTCGCTCATCACGCCCGAAGACATCGCCAGTCCGGCCAGCTCAATTCCCGAAACGCGCTTCGTGATCAGCCCCAGGGCGATCACGGAAACGTCGGCGGTAAGGCGGACGATCGTGCCCGTGCCCACGGCGCCGGAATGTCCGCAGCGGATGAGCACGCCTTGTTGGAAACGCCGGTAGGCGATCGATCCCGTCCAGGGCAGCATGAGCCGCAGGCCCAGGCGCGCCGGTTCCACGATTTCACTCGGCGCATCGATCCAACGCACCACAACCAGATCGTAAAGCGGCGTGAAGGCGACCAGAACGTGAAGCAGGGTCAGACCACCCGCCATCCAGAGCATGTATTTACGGATGCGAATGTACGAGTCCCAATCCCTGCTCAATGCAGTCGAGGCGGAAAGCAGCATGATGATCGGCGCCTCAACGATCAACGCCAGCGGATAGACGATGCCGCCCCAGGCTGCGAGATTGATCTGCGGGCCCGGCAAACGCGCAATGGCGGCCCCAATGACGGGCAGCTCCACGGCCATGAGCATCCAGCTAAATGCCAGTGGCCACCAGGTGCGAAACACCGACTGCAGTGACATCGCCGCACGTCGATCGTTTTTCCGGCCGGGCATCTTTACGGATTGGGCGTGGGAGTTGCGGTTGGAGGAGGCGCGGTTGTCGATGTTGGCGTGGACGTTGTTGTCGGTGTCGCAGTGCTCGTCGGCGAGGCGCCAGAGGTCACCGTCGCGGTCGGCGAGGCGGATGCAGATGCGCTCGAAGTCGGGGTGGGCGTGCCGCCGCCAAAGGTCGCGCTCGGCGTCGGTGAAACGTAGGGGACGGTCGCGGTCGCGCTCCCGGTCGGTGTCGGAGTACTCGTAGGCGGGGTGACGGTGGCGGTCAGACAGACGCGGTTGACTTTGGTCGCCGTCGGCGCCAGAGCCGCATCGTCACGGATCGCCAGGGATTCGTTGAGATAGTAGCTTGCGCCGCAGAAATCGCCGTCTTCGATCAACTGCAGGGCGTACTCTCTGGCCGCATCGGCATACTTGTAGCAAGCGCCCCAGATCTGCGCCACGCAGATCTGTCCCAGGTATTCCGTGGCCAGCGCCCAATCCAGACCGTAATAACTGTTGGCGAACATGAAGAAGGCAGCGGAGCTGCGCCAGCTGACCGCTTGATTGTCGAGCGGGCCGAATCGTTCAGCCAGGTCGAGATCGTAGATGCCTTGTTCCAGATCGCCGCGATACAATTTTGCCATCCCCCGGTTCCGCAGCGCCGCGGCCATGATCTGATTGACTTCGGCCAGGCGGTATTCGGGATCCTCCGCCCGCAAAAGGAGAAGATATTTCAAAGCGTTATCGTAATCCTCGCGGCTGAAAGCCTCCTGTGCACTGCCGAAAATGCCTTCGAGGGAATCCAGATCCGGCGTGATGGAAGGCGTCGGTGAATTCAGTGGTTTTTCCGTCGGAGTCGGCTGGTTCATGGCCGTCATGATCCTGCCCAGCATCTCACTCGCCCCTTCGTAATCCGGATCCAATTCGAGCACGTACTCGATACGCTGAAGGGCGAGTTCGTACCGGCCGGCGAGATAGTCTTCCACGCCGGTGTCGAACTGCTCTTTACTGACCTGCGCCACATTGGCGAGGCCGGATGCTTCGCGCTGCTTCAATCCAGCGCTGTACCCGGCAATCACCGCGATCCCCAATACGACGATCATGAAGCCCGGAACGGCGACGATCCAGGGCCAGTATTTCTTCACGACCGCAGCCGATCGATGCGGCGTGACGGGCTGCGTTTCCTCAGGCGACGGAGGGTGAGTCTGCGTATCCTGGGAATTTATGTCGTGCGGGCGGGTCTGATCAGTCATGTCGTTTCCCATAAGGTTTCACGGTACCGGACCAAAGGCGCTCGTTTCGACGAAAAGCTCGTCGCGCAGCTCCCGAATCGCGTCGGGAACCGCCCGCAGCACCTGGGCGCCGTCCGGCCGGGTGAAAAAGCCGACCATCTTCGGCGGCCCGATCACCCCGCGGTGGATGTCGTCCGATTCCAGGCGGATGGCGGACCAGGCCAATTGGACCATCTGCTCCAGCGAAAGATTGGTGCGCACGCCTTCGGAGAGTCCCTGGTAAAGCCGCGGCGCTTTCTGAATCAAACTGGGTAACATGTCCAGACTCACGAGCCGGTTGAGCACCGCCACGACCACCTGCTGCTGCCGGTCGGCTCGTCCGAAGTCGCCGCCGGCGTTCTTGCGCACGCGAGCGTACGCCAGTGCATCCGGCCCATCCAGATGCTGCGGGCCCGGCTCGAGCCAACGTTGATGGCGGTCGATGGGCGAGATTTTGATCCGCTCTTCGACGACGACGTCGATGCCGCCGATCTCGTCGATCATCTTCTCGAAGGTATGAAAGTCAATGACGGCGTAGAAGCCGATGGGGACGCCGATCCATTTCTCGACGGTTTTCATCGCCAAGGCCGGTCCACCACCGGGAACCTTGTAGCTCTCGCCGAAACGATAAGCGGTGTTGATGCGGTTATATCCGAAGCCGGGAATCTCCACCCATAAATCGCGCGGGATAGAAAGCAGACTGGCCTGTTTGGTGATCGGGTCGAGAGAGACGAGCATCATCGTGTCGCTGCGCGGCGCGCCCTGCCCCTCGAGCCAGTCACGATAGTCCACGCCCATGATCAAAATAGTAACGCGCTCATTCCCGTCCCACGGATTGGGCTGCACCGGGATGGAGATCAACGTTGGAGTACTGCCCGCTTCGGGTGTGTACAGCTCGTCTCCGCCGACGGCTTCGAACGGATCGAGCCCCATACCCGTGTAGCCGGCGGTCAGATCGCGCATCACATGATACAGGACGGCGGCCGCGACGAACGTGCTGAGGACAAACCCAACCGCCAACAAACGCACGGCCAGATTGTAGTACGGAAGGCGCGCTGCGCGGTTTGAATTCTTCTGCGTATCTGAATTGTTCGTTTGCACTTGCGCTTGTCTCCGAACGAAACCAGCAGGTTCCAGGCTTTAAGATCAGCCCATATTATACCTGCGGACCTGCTTTTACGATGTCCGGAGGACAATCGGGTTCGAACTGCTTGAAGTTGTCCACGAAACGCATGGCGAGCTGCGAGTACTTCTTCATGTATTCCTTTTTGCTCGGCCATGAAGAAGCCGGATCCAACACTTCCGAGGGCACGTCCGGGCAGGTCTTTGGCACATCGAAGCCGAAGATGGGATCCTTGGTGTACTCCACCTCCTGCAGTGAACCTTCCAATGCTGCGGTGAGCATGGCGCGCGTGTACCTGATGCTGATGCGTTTGCCCACACCGTACGGTCCACCTACCCAGCCGGTGTTCAACAGCCAGCAATTCACGCCGTAGTGTTCGATCTTCCGCCGCAGCAATTCTGCGTAGAAAGACGGATGGTGAACCATGAAGGGCGCGCCAAAACAGGTGCTGAACGTGATCTGTGGTTCTTCTCCCAGACCGACTTCCGTGCCGCCGACTTTTGCGGTGTAACCGGAAATGAATTGGTAGAGCGCCTGGTTGGTCGTCAGACGGGCAATCGGCGGCATGACGCCGGATGCATCACACGTGAGGAGAAGAATGTTGTTTGGATGGCCCGCCATTTTTTCCGGCATGGCGTTGTCGATGTATTCGAGCGGATAGGAGGCACGTGTGTTTTCCGTGATGTCATTGTCATCGAGATCGATGAGGCGCGTGACCGGATCGACGATCACGTTCTCGAGGATCGTCCCGAATCGCGAGGTGCAGGCGTAAATTTCGGGCTCGGCGGTTGCAGAGAGGCGGATCACCTTGGCGTAGCAGCCGCCTTCGAAATTGAAGATGCCGTTGTCATTCCACCCGTGTTCGTCGTCTCCGATCAAGCGGCGATTCGGATCGGCCGACAATGTGGTTTTGCCCGTTCCGGAAAGCCCGAAGAACAAGGCCACATCATCGTCGTCTTCATCGTCCACGTTGGCGGAGCAGTGCATGGTCATCACCCCCTTCAACGGAAGCAGATAATTCATCAGCGTGAAGACGGATTTCTTGATCTCGCCGCCGTACCCCGACCCGCCGATGATGCACAGTTTCTGTTCGAAGTTGAGCGTGATGAACGTATCGGTCCGCGTGCTGTCGATCGAACGGTGGGCTTTGAACGTCGGCATGGCGATCACCGTGAATTGAGGCACGTGTTGGCGGTAGGCCTCCGCGTTCTCCGGCAGGATGAACATGTTGCGGGCGAATACGCTGTGCCAGGCCCACTCGGTGATGATGCGAATCGGCAGGCGGTATTCCTCATCGGCGCCGACGAAACAATCCTGTACGAACACGTCCCGGCCTTGTAAAAAGCCCTGAAGGCGCGAGAAAAGTTCGTCGAACTTTTCCGGGCTGTACGGCCGGTTGTATTCCCCCCACCAGATGTTGTCTTCCGTCGTACCTTCCCGCACGACGTATTTGTCGTTGGCGGCGCGAGCAGTGTGTTTCCCGGATCGAACCAGCAAGGGGCCTGCGTGTGAGATGTGGCCTTCACCGCGGAAGGTGAATTCCTCGTACAACGCTGCGGTCGGAAGATTCCAATATACGTTGTTCAAATTGGTCAGGCCGTGATTTTCGAGCCCATAATCCGAGCGCAGGACTTGCGCCTCTTTTTGCGCAGGTGATTTGATGTTCAGTATGTTGTTCATAGCCAATCCCTCACTAGTTTGCGATCACCGATGTAGATCTCGTTGGGCGCTTTCGGATCCAAGGCCCACTTCAGCCGCTCGATGCCCTGGGTCACGTCTTTGACGGATCCGGCGTAGCTCAAACGCAGATGGCCTTCCATTCCGAAATCCACACCGGGAACAGTAACGACCAACGCCTTCTCCAGCAGGAAATTCGATAGCTTCAGCGAATCCTTCTCGTATGCACGAAAATCGGGCAGGCAGTAGAACGTCCCCTGCGGCCGGATCAAACGCACACCGTTGAAGGCTTCCAACTCCTGGATCATCACGCTCCGGTTGTTCTGAATTTCCAGACGCAAATTCTCGACGACGCTCTGAACGCCCTGCAGCGCACCTTCCGCCGCGGCCTGGGAGATCACGGAAGGATTGGACGTGATTTGACTCTGAATTTTCGCCATCGCTTCGACCAGCTTGCGCGGACCGACGACCCAGCCGATGCGAAATCCGGTCATGCCGTAAAGCTTCGAAACGCCGTTGACCACAATAAGTCTGCTGTTTTCCAGATCTTTCTCGGTGTAGTCGTATGCGATCGCCGGCCGTATCCCGTTTTCCACTAATTTGTGGTAGATGTCGTCGAGAATGAGATAAATTCCCTTCTTCTCGCAAAACTCGACGATCTCGCCGATGAAATCATCCGAGAAGACGGCGCCCGAAGGATTGCACGGACTGTTGACGATGATCGCTTTGGTATAACTGGTAACCGTCTGTTCTATGTCTTCCATACGCGGTGTAAACGTGCCGTCCTCGGGAGTCACCACTACAGGCACACCGTGGACCATCTTGACCATTTCGGGATAGCTGACCCAGTGTGGCGCGAGCAGGATGACTTCATCCTGCGGGTCGATGATGGTGAACAGTGTGTTGTAAAGACTCTGTTTCGCTCCCGTGGAAGCGATGATGTTCTCCGGAGCGACGGCCTTGTTGTAATTTTCTTCCATGTAACGCACGATCGCCTTTTTCAGCGAGGGCAGGCCGTCCGTCGGCGTGTACTTGATCTCACCGGTGTTCAGCCGCGCTGCGGAACTCAACAGCGCCGTTATGGGCGCCGGGTTTTTCGGCTCTCCAACGCCGAGGTGAATCACCGGCTCGCCTTTCGCTCGCAGCACACGTGCCTTTTCATTCAAAGCCAGAGTGGAAGATTCACGAATCGATGCGGCAAGTTGACTGATACTCATATTATCTACTCCTCTCCTGCTTCGGGGAATTTCATGGCCTATCTAACGTCCTCTGATCGAGCGTGGGATAATAACCGCTTATTATATCGCTCTTAACTTGTATGTGAAGGGTTAATTCCGGCGTCGATCCCTCATAGGAATAACCCCGGAATCAAAAAAGGGTGCGACTGCCTATCCATTTCATTTACGGCCGTCGAGCAGGACGTCCAGAGGCCTTCCGGATTGCCTTCCGAGGCAGGACTTCAAACACTTGATGTTCGGGGAGAACACGTGTATATATCCAGATGAGAGACATGGTTCAAATCGATCGCACAACCTTTCCGCGTTTACGCTATGTTGAAACCCTTCCGGTGGTGCATCACGACCAGCCGTTTCTCATGCTGCGCGATCCCCTCCAACTGAGCGATCGCGTCGTGCTCGTCCCTGCCGACCTCGCGCCGGCGTTGGGCCTCTTTGACGGCACGACCGAATTCAAAGACATGCAGGAAATTCTTTCGGGTGAATACGACTATCACGTCACACAGCCGGACCTCGACGAACTGATGAACACCCTCAATGGGGCTTATTTACTTGAAAACGACAGGTCAAACGCGGTGATGACAGAAAAGCTCGAAGACTTCCGCCGCGCACCTAACCGTATGGCAAACCTCGCCGGCAATTCCTATCCCCGGCAGCCGGATGAGCTGAGTCAGTTGCTGGATGGTTTTATTGCTCGAGCCGGCAAGCCGGACCCAGTGGATGCGAACGTACGCGGATTGATCAGCCCACACATCGATTACCAGCGCGGTTGGCGCGTCTACGCACAAGGCTGGGAAAGCGTTCGAGAGGCTGCACGCTCCGCCGAACTCGTGGTGATCCTCGGCACCGATCACTACGGCCCGGATCGATACCTGACCCTCACGCGCCAGCATTACGCGACTCCCTTCGGCGTATTGAAGACTCCGCGCGAACTGGTCGATTCCCTCGCCGACGCCATCGGGCCGTCGGTGGCGTTCGCCGGTGAACTCTACCACCGCGGCGAGCATTCGATCGAATTGGCTGCAGTCTGGCTGCATCACATCCGCCGGGGAGAAAGCTGTGAGATGCTGCCGATTCTCTGCGGTTCTTTTCTGCCCTACTGGAACGGCACAGAGAACATCGAAGACGATGAATACCTCGCGGACGCCATCGAAATCCTGCGGGAAATCGTGATCCAAAGAAAAACCCTGGTCATCGCGGCCGCCGACCTGGCACACGTCGGTCCAGCCTTCGGGGGCAAAGCACTCGAATTGCAGGATCATGCCCGCTTGAAGCACGAAGACGAGCAGTTGATCGAGAGCATATGCAGCGGAGATGCCGAAACGTTCCTGGACATCATCATGCGGAGCAACGATCATAACAACGTTTGCGGAGTCGCACCGATCTTCCTGGCGATGAAAATCCTCGCACCCCTCCAAGGATCTCTCCTCGCCTACGAACACTGTCCAGCAGATGACGAGCACCATTCGACGGTATCTGTCTGCAGTTTGTTGCTGCGTTGATTGAACGGAAGAATCGATAAAGCATCGGGAACGTATTGCTGCAATCGTCTTCGGTGTCGGAATATGGTAGCAAAGACTCATTGCGCGAATTCGGCAGCCGACTACAATAGACAAAACAACGGTTGAACAAGGCGACCATCCATGACGCGTAAATGCCCGCATTGCGGCGAGGAAATTCGTGAAGAAGCGATCTTCTGCCGATTCTGCCGCCGGGATATCGAACAACCGATTTGGATGTCCACGCTGCAAAAATGTCCATTCTGCGCAGAGTGGATCGAAATCGGCCTGGACGATTGTCCCCTTTGCGGCAAACGCCTCGAGGAAAATAAAGAAGCGAAGGTATTCACGACCTCCGAACCCGTCTTTCCGCAACCAAAAGATCCGGACGCGTTGATTGCCTCCCTTCGACGTGAAGCCCACCCGGAGGACGCGCCAGCGGAGGAACCCGAGCCGGACATCGTGCTTCCGCCGGAAATGCCGGAGATCCCGGGCATTTCCCCATCCGAATCGATGGACGACGAGTGGGCGCGGTCGGTGGAATCTTCGCCCATCCATTCCATCCTGGAATCATCGAGCAGTCGCATACCCGGACTTCGAAAGCGGCGGGTCGACCCAGAAGCCAGCGGTATCCGCCCCATATCGGAACTGATCCCGGATGATGAGGCTGCTGCGACAGAGTCACCCATACACGGACTGCCCACGATCGTGCGCAGGATCATTTCGTTGTTGCTCATCATCGGCTTGGGGGTGGGTTTGATCGCCCTGATCGTTGGACCCGGAAAGCAGTTCGTCGGGGCATTGCTGACGCCCGAACCCACGGCCACGGAGACCATAACTCCAACCACGGCCCCGATGCACGCCGCGACGCTTCCCCCAGTCGAAAGTGAGACTCCCACATCCGAAGTGACGACCGGGCCTGGGGACTGCGTCTATTGGGATCAAGTTAGCTTATCCAATGCCAACGAGACGATGTGCGTCTATGGACCGATCCGGCGCTGGTTCGCCTCCGGCGACATCCCCTTCGTGGCCATCTTCAGCGAGACGTATGGTTCTTTTGCTTTCGTGGATTACGAAACGGGGCACCCCGAAATTCGTCCGGGCGATTGCATCATCGGCACTGGCCCGATCGAAATCATGCGCGGTACGCGTCCATTCATCGACATCACCGGCGCCGTCGAGGAATGCCCGGAAGAATTGCAATAAACCCGCGTTCTTCCGAAGCCGGATGTGTGGATCATTTTGTTCGTTTCTCGATCAACGATTTATAAACCGCAATAATCCGATCGACGACCACAGACCAGGCGTATGCCTGTGCATATTCCGCTGCTTTCCTTCCGAGTTTGTGTCGTAGATCGTCGTCTTGAAGCACGCGTTGGAGTTTTTCAGCCAGGGCTTTGGGTTCCGCAGTTGGCACGTGGAAGCCCGTCACGCCATCTTGAACCAGATAAGCGAGACCTCCGGTTTCCGAGGCCACGACGGGCGTGGCACAAGCCATCGCTTCCAATGCAACCAATCCGAAGGACTCGTAGTGCGACGGAACAACGACGACCTCCGCCGCCGAGTAATAATACTGCAGCGTATCCTGGTCGCGTTTACCCAAAAAGAGGACCAGATCGTTCAAACCCTTTGCCTCACACAGCGCTTGAAGGCGTTCCATCTCGGCCGTCATGTCTGCGCGGCTGACGTTTGGGTCTCCGCCGATGACAGCGAGACAAAACGGGTTCTTGTCAAACGCCGCTTCTTCGCGCAAGAGCGCCACGGCTTCGATCAGCGTGTCGAGTCCTTTCAGCGGCTCGATTCTTCCGACGAAAAGCACCATGCGGTGCTCACAAGGTACACCAATAAATTCCCGCGCTTCATCCTGGTCGATGGGATAAAAACGGCTCGTGTCCACGCCTGGAGGGATCACCACCACCTTCGAAGTTTCGGCCTGATACAGCCATTGGATCTGCGCCAATTCCGCACGGGTAGAAGCCACGACGCAATCGGCCTCATCGAGCAGGCGCCGCTCCACCTCGATTCTCTCGTCCGATGAAACCTCCTCGGGGAAACGTGCAACGCGGTCTTTCATCACGGCGAGTGTATGGAACATTTGAATGAACGGGATGTGCCATTTTTCCCGTAATTGAATCGCCGCCAATCCCGAAAGCCAGTAATGACTATGAATCAGTTGATATTCGATTTGCTTGAGCCTGGCAAAGCCCACGATTCCGTCCACGAATTCATCCACGTGATGGATGAGTTGGGTCTTATCCACCATCCGCTCGGGCCCGGCAGGCATGTGAACGATGCGGTTGCCATATCCCAGATCGTGCAGCACGTGGGGAACGTGTTCGTCCTGGGAACGAGTGAATACGTCGACGCCGATCCCACATTTGCCCAACTCGCGCGTAAGGTCACGAACGTAGACGTTCATACCGCCGGTGTCCTTGCCCCCCAGCGTGGCCAAGGGGCAGGTGTGGTAAGAAAGCATAGCGATGCGCATAAGAAGCATTATGCCTCACCGGGGTCGCCTTGCCAAGCGATGATGCAAATTGGTATAATCCCCCGCATCGCCAGCGTAGCTCAGATGGCAGAGCAATCGCTTCGTAAGCGATGGGTCGAGGGTTCGAGTCCCTCCGCTGGCTCCATGTCTTCTATCCTGAATGGGTATTGGTTTTTTCACCCGAAATTTACCTGCTCCCGATTTCCCCTGTTGTATCCGTTTTTCCATTTTGTTATTTGAAGTCGTCCGCCAACACCCGCCAGGAAGCCGTGAGAAGCCCGGAGAGCGTTCTTCTGTTTATTTAGGTCCCAGATTACGTCAACCACTATTTCTTCGTCCCAACGTGAATCGTTTTTTTATGGAGGAACCCTGCTTGAATCACTCGACGAGAATTGCTACGATGTCAGTGGAAGTGTCCGTTCGCACATACTGTCCGAAAAGGAGGCCGCGAGATGGGTAACAGCGTATACAAAGTGATCGAACTGGTGGGTACGAGCACAGAGTCCTGGGAAAAGGCCGCCGAGACAGCCATCTCGATGGCTTCGCAGAGTCTGCGCGACCTGCGCGTTGCCGAGGTCGTAAATCTCGACATGCAAATCGACGACGGTAAAGTCGTCGCCTACCGGGCGAAAGTGAAGCTTTCCTTCAAATTCGAACCTGGAGTCTGATCACCCTGCGGCGTCGTTTCCGCACGCGCGGCGCATTAAGGGCTGAAGCGGATGCATCGATAGTAAATTGGACCGGGATTACTTTCCGCGTAAACCCTCGACGCGTATAATCAAGCCATGAGCGATCGATCCTCCCCCATCGTAATCGGAATCGCCGGCGGCACCGGGTCCGGAAAGACGACCGTAGCCAACGTGATCCTGCGGCGCCTCGGAACCGACAAGATCACCTTTCTTCCCCACGATTCCTACTACAGGGATTTGGGCGATATTCCGCTCGAAGAGCGCATTGCCATGAACTTCGATCATCCGGACGCTCTGGAAACGGAGCTGTTGATCGAACATATCCAGGCCTTGAAACGCGGGGAGGCAGTCGATGTGCCGATCTACGACTTCACCACCCACCGGCGCACCGAACAAACCATGCACGTCGAAGCGCAGCGCGTGATCCTCGTCGAGGGGATCTTGATATTTGCCGATGAAGCGCTGCTCGAACTGTTCGACGCGAAAATCTTCGTCGACACGCCGGATGACATTCGTTTCATCCGGCGCTTGCAGCGCGACCTGCTCGAACGGGGCCGCACGGTGGATTCGGTCATCCAGCAATACATGACCACCGTTCGGCCGATGCATCTGGATTTCGTCGAACCTTCCAAGCGGCAGGCGGACGTCATCATCCCCGAAGGCGGTCTCAACACCGTCGCCATGGACATGGTCGTTGCACGCATCGGCGAGATGCTGGCCAACCAGTAAAAACCCATCACAGACGCCGGCGATCTTTGTTATTCTTATATGGAAGGACTGCATCGCTAACAAACTGATTTCGCAAGGAGCGAACAATGCCGGAAAAACAATACGCCTCTCCACCTAAAATGGTGATCGATACCACAAAGACCTACTCGGCGACGGTCAAAACGGATATCGGCGACATCGTTATCGATTTGTACGCCGACAAAGCCCCCAAGACGGTCAACAACTTCGTCTTCCTCGCCAGGGACGGATTTTACGACGGAGTCATCTTCCACCGCGTGATCAAAGGTTTCATGGCCCAGGGCGGCGATCCGACGGGGACCGGAATGGGCGGTCCCGGGTATCGTTTCGAAGACGAATTCGATCCCAGCCTGCGCCACGACGGTCCGGGCGTGCTTTCGATGGCAAACGCCGGCCCGGGGACCAACGGCTCCCAATTTTTCATCACCCACGTGGCCACTCCCCACCTGGATGACCGCCATAGCGTGTTTGGCAAAGTGAGCAGCGGTCTCGACGTCTTGCTCTCGATCCCCGAGAGAGATCCGCGCAACGCTCAGGCGCCTGCGGTCACGATCCAAACGGTCGAAATCGACGAGTCGTGAAAGAGCGGAAACAACTCAGCGGATGGCGTCTCACGTTCGTCCGTGTCCTGGCTTTTCTGTTGGTCATCGCCATCACGGTATGGATCATCTCGCTTCGCAATCAGCTCGAACAATTGAAGGCTTACGGATATCCAGGCATCTTTCTGCTTTCCATCCTGGCGAACGCCACCGTCATCCTGCCCGCACCGGGGATCGCCTTTACCTTCGCCTTGGGCGCGGTTTTCAACCCGATCGGCGTGGCGATCGCTGCAGGCATCGGTGCGGCGATCGGTGAGCTCACGGGCTACCTGGCAGGTTTCAGTGGCAGGGGAATCGTCGAGGACAATCCAGCATATAAACGCATCGAGAAATGGACGGAACGCTATGGTGGATGGGCGATCTTGCTTCTGGCCTTCATCCCGAATCCGCTTTTCGACCTGGGAGGCGCGGCTGCGGGAGCGCTTCGCATGCCGGTTCGATCTTTCCTCTTCTGGGCCAGCATCGGGAAAACGCTGAAGATGCTTATCATCGCCTACTCAGGCGCCGCGTCCATCGACTGGCTGACTCAATTTTTCGGCAGCGGTAATTAATCATCCCCCACAAGTAGATTTTCTTCGTTTTCCTTCACAGGAAGTGGTTCACGCTTCGCTTACGGATACGACTGGCTCCGGAGCGTAAATCGCCGCAGCGCATCCATGTCGACCGTCACGCCAAGACCTTCACCCCGCGGTACGTCGATAGTGCTGTCCGGATTCAGTGTGAACCTCGGCGTTGCGATGTCGTCGATGTAATAACGATCGCTGGCAGAGATATCGCCGGGGAGCGTGAAACCGGGCAGCGAAGCCAGGGCTAAATTCGCAGCACGCCCGATCCCCGTTTCCAGCATTCCGCCGCACCACAGCGGCACATTCCTCCCGGAACAATAGGCATGGATCGCAAGCGCTTCTTGCAGCCCGCCCACTCGCGCTTGTTTGATGTTCAAAATGCGGCCGGCATCGATTTCGAGCGCCTGGCGAGCCTGCCGCAGTCCGCGAATGCTTTCATCCAGGCAGATCGGAGTCTCGATTCGGGCCTGCAGCTTGCTGTGGTCGAGCAGATCGTCTCCGGCAAAGGGCTGCTCGATCATGAGCAAGTGATACGCGTCCATGGCTTCGAACATCTCGACGTTTTCGATCTCGTAGGCCGTGTTGGCATCCACCTGCAGCGGCAGCGCCGGGTATTCCCCACGCACAGCCTGCACAGCGCCGATATCGCAGCCGGGTTCGATCTTCAACTTCACCCGCCGGTAGCCCGCTTCGACGTATTCTGCTACGACCTGCAACAACGTCGACGAGTCGGGTTGGATTCCGACAGAAACACCAACCGGAACGCGGTCCTTCTCCCCGCCGAGCAGGTTGGCGAGAGACGCGTTCCGCCGCTTCGCCTCGAGATCCCACAGCCCCATCTCCAGCGCAGCGCGGGCCAGCGGATGGCCGCGGATGCCTTGCGCCGCACGGCGAAACGATGGCACGTCCATCGAATTGGCCTTCAATAACAACGGGAAGAAGAATTCGGAAAGCACGTGCCAGGCTGTGTCTATAGTCTCGTACGAATATCCCGGGAAACTTCCGGCAACGCATTCTCCCCAACTCTGCAGACCTTCGCTGAAGAGGCGCAAGATGAGGCAATCCCGATCTTGCTCGACTCCAACGGACGTGCGGAAGGGCGAAACCAGGCGCATGCGCACGTGGCGCATTTCGATGCGATCGATGTGCATCATCAACCCAGGCGGCTTTCACCGTGAGAAAGGACGTAGTACGATCGCGGCACTTGCTCGCCTTTCAAGTACACAAAATCCGTGACGATGTACCCGTCCGAGAAAACACGCTCGAATATCTCGCGCGTATGCAGCCGCCAGGCGCGTGCCAATTCGATATCTTTATGTTTCATGAGCAGATAGTCCGGCGGGATCTCAACCAGCAACAGATTCCCATCCGGCGTAAACCACTCGTCGGAAGGGACGAGCAGGTCCTGCTCGTTCAGCGAACTCGGATTGAGCTTCAATGCACCGGCGCTCAGATAATTCGCCAGATCCAGAGGCGGACGCTGGTTGTCGACGCGGGAATCGACCCGCGAGGAAGTGATCCACCACTCGACCTGGAAACGATCGGTGGCGATGCCGAGGTTCAATTCGTCTCGCAGCATGCCGTACACGTCACGCAGGTATGCCTGGCAAATCGAAGCCAGCAGGCGGATGTTGAGATGCGCATTGGTACTCATCAACGGATCGTAGGTCCATGTAATCAGCCTGATCCCATCCTTCATCACCGCCTGGCGCTGCGCCAGCTTGAGCCGGTACCCGATTCCACGGTTGCGGTACCGGGGATGCACGCCCAACAAATGCGAGCAGTGTTTGAGGCGCGCCATCGCCACCCGTCCGGGACTCATCGGATCGGTACCCAAAAAGCCCATCACGATTCCGACGAGGGTATCCCCGTCGAATGCCCCCAAGACGACACCTCCGTTATGGGCGATGGCGAGCAGCAGGTGGCTGGGTGTGATCTCTATTTCGCTGCCCGGCCAGACGAGAAGCTGCAGTTCTTCCGCCCGTTCCATGTCTTCCACGGAGCGCAACGGTCGGATCGTGACCTCACCGTCGTTCATTGACCACGTCCTCTCGAAAATTGTTGCGCGAGCAGTTCCCATCCCCAATTGCGTTCGTGCAGGTAATCGAGATTGCCTTCCATACGGGAAGGCTGCAATCCGAAAACGCTGGGAAGCGTGTTGAGATCCGCCGTGCGGTTGACGGCCAGGTAATCCACCCACAGCGGAGTCACCGGCGATTTCGGCAGCAGCCATTCGAAGAAGCGCGCGGCGATGCGCAGGTATGGCGGGCGCGTCGAAAAAACTATCCGCGGGCTGCTCGCTGCTCGCATGATCAACTCCAGTATCTGCCGGAAAGAGAGAAACTCGGGACCGCCGATTTCGAACGTCGCGCCGATCGTTTCGCGTTCGTCCAAAATCCAGGTGATGCACGTGGCCAAGTCCTCGATCCAGAGCGGCTGGAGCAGAACCGATCCATCGCCCGGCATGGGGAAAAAGAGAGGCGCAACGGACAGCATTTCCGCCATCGGCACGGTGAAAAAGTCATCCCGGCCGAACAAGATCGCCGTTCGCAGGATCGTGTATGGAACGCCGCTCGCGCGCAGGTGCTCCTCGGCAATCGCTTTCGCCCGCATTGCCGGGTACGCCGCTGAACGGTCAGCGCCGAGGTAGCTGAGGTAAATCATCCGCTCGACGCCCGCATCCGCACAGGCCTCCGCCAGGTTCCGCGTTCCCTCCACTTCTGTGTCGAGGTGACGGGAAGTGTGTGTCGGGCCGACGTGATCGCTCAAGTGGATGACGGTATCGATGTCGACCATCGCGGCGCGCACACCGCGCCGGTCGGTGAGAGCGGCCAGCGTTACGTCCACCGAAACGCCCGGCGGCAAGCTGGGAGATTTCTGCGACGGACGCAGCAGACTACGTACCGTGTAGCCGTACGCCGTCAACTGGCGGATGACGCTGCGGCCAATAAAATTGGGACCTCCCGTAACGAGAATCATGCCTGAATTCCCACTTAGCTCCGGACGGACCGGCGTGCTTGCATTCGATTCTAGCACAGCCGTCCGAGAACGTCGCCGCACCTTCTCAACCGGCGCGGTGTTATACCCGTGCGAGATAACTGATTCGTAGATCTAAGGAGTACATCGTGGCACGAAATCGCGTAGTGGTAACGGGTCTCGGCTGTATCAGTCCCCTTGGAAACGACACCGCATCAACGTGGGAAGGTATCGTTGCCGGCCGTTCTGGTGTAGGACCCATCACCTTGTTCGACCCGACAGACCTGAAGACTCAAATCGCCGCGGAGGTGAAAGACTTCGATCCTGAGGAACAACTCGGTAGACGCCTGGCGCGCCACACGGACCGCTTTACCCAATTCGCACTCGTCGCAACCGACGAAGCACTCAAACATGCGGGCCTCGAGTACGACGAAAAGCAGAGCGAGCGTATCGGCGTCGTCATGGGCTGCGGGATCGGCGGTTTAAGCACCCTCATCGCGGAATACGATAAATTCAAGGAACAGGGCCCGAGACGCATCAGCCCCTTCCTTGTGCCCATGATGCTGCCGGACAGCGCAGTGGGTCAGATCGCGATTTCGTACGGCCTGCGTGGGCCGAACATGGCGATCGTAACCGCCTGCGCATCGGCGACGAATGCGATCGGAGAAGCCGCGGAGATGATCCGCCGCGGCGCAGCAGATGTGATCGTCACGGGCGGAAGCGAATCGCCCATCATCAACATCGCCATGGCAGGCTTCAACGTGATCGATGCCATCTCGTCGCGCAACGATGATCCGACCGCCGCTTCCCGCCCCTTCGACCTCGACCGTGATGGTTTTGTCGTCGGTGAAGGCGCAGGCGTTCTGATTCTCGAGTCGCTCGAGCATGCCGCGGCTCGCAGCGCGCCCGTATTGGCGGAGGTCACGGGATACGCCGCGACCAACGATGCGTTCCACGTTTCCGCGCCCGCTGTAGGAGGCGCCGGAGCTGCCGCTTGTATGCGCCTGGCGCTGGAAGACGCAGGCTTGAAACCCGAGGACATCGATTACATCAACGCACACGGTACGAGCACGAAACTCAACGATGCCAGTGAAACGGCGGCGATAAAGACGACCTTCGGCAAAACGGCGTACGAGGTGCCGATCTCTTCTACGAAGTCAATGACCGGCCATCTCACCGGCGCAGCCGGCGGCGTGGAAGCCATCTTCTGCATCAAAGCCATTCAGGATTCAGTGATCCCGCCGACGATCAACTACACCACACCCGATCCGGAATGCGATTTGGATTACGTCCCCAACGAAGCGCGAAAATCCGAATTGACCCACGCCATGAGCAATTCCTTCGGATTTGGGGGGCACAACGCATGCGTGATTCTGAGTAAGCCATTGGGGGTTGAATAAGCATCATGTCGCGTTACGCACACATTACAGCTTGGGGTATGTACGCGCCCGAGCACGTAATGACAAACGATGATTTGGCACAAATGGTGGACACGAACGACGAATGGATCGTGAGCCGAACGGGCATCCGCGAACGCCGTATTGCCGCAGATTACGAAACGACGTCCACCATGGCGACGGAGGCGGCACTCAACGCGCTAAAAAGAAGCAGTCTGGACCCACATGACTTGGATCTGATCATCGTCGCCACTTCATCACCGGATTACCTGTTCCCAGCCACGGCGTGCCTCGTGCAGGACAATCTGGGTGCCTCACGCGCCGGTGCTTTCGATCTGTTGGCCGCCTGCACGGGTTTCATTTTTGCCCTCAACATGGCGGCCGATTCGATCCGGTCCGGATCGATCGAGAACGCTCTCGTGATCGGCGCCGAAACACTCAGCCGGCTTGTGAATTGGCAGGATCGAAGGACGTGCATTCTCTTCGCCGATGGCGCCGGGGCGTTCGTCCTCGAAGGGCGGGATTCTCCCGGTGGCATACTCTCCGGCGTGATGCGCTCGGACGGATCGGGACGAGAATTGCTGATCCTTCCCGGCGGCGGCAGCCGCCATCCCGCAAACGCAGAGACCGTTGAACAGGGCTTGCACACCGTCCAGATGAAAGGCCGGGACGTCTTTCGCTTCGCCACGCGAGCCATGGCGTCCGCGACGAGAGAATCCGTCGCAAAGGCCGGTTTATCCCTGGACGACGTCCAGCTCATCGTTCCCCATCAAGCCAATCGGCGTATCATCGAGACGGCGGCTCGCCTTCTGCGCGTACCGATGGATCGCTTCATGATCAATCTCGACCGTTATGGAAACACATCGACCGCCTCGATTCCCATGGCGGTCTGCGAAGCGGTCGACGGCGGCCGCATCAAGGCTGGCGACAACATCGTACTCGTCGGCTTTGGAGGCGGTCTGACCTGGGGCGCAATGACGATTCGTTGGGTTTCGCGAGAGCGCAGGGTGACTCGAACCCAGCGCATGCGCCGCAACATCTTGTTCTCCCTGGCGAAGCTGCGCTCCCTCATCCGCCGCATCATTCGGCGCGTCGAAGGCCTGATCTGGGGTGCAGTCTCCAGAAGAAAATAGAGAGCGCCCCATCCGATCGAAAGATAGAAACCGGAGACGATTTTTTTCAATCGTCTCCGGTTTTTATTCATACATCAGCGCCAGATTCGAAGTCCGTTCACCTCGAACGGGATCGAGTACTGGCATGATATCGGTATCTGAGGGGGTTATTTCACGATCTCAGGACTCCACGCTCTCGTTCACCGTACTCAAGAAGGTATCGACGATGTCGCGCAGATAGGGTTCCGGCACGGCACCGACCTGATGATGCACCACTTTTCCGCCTGCGATGAACAGCATCGTCGGTATGCCCTGGACGCCGTAATCCATGGCCCACTTCGGATTTTCATCGGTGTTGACTTTCGCCACCAGTAATTTATCCTGATACTCGCTGGCGATCTTCTCCAGAATCGGCGCCACCATCTTGCATGGTCCACACCAGGGCGCCCAGAAATCCACGACGACGGGAAGTTCGGACTTCATGATCACCTTTTCGAAGTTTTCGTCAGTGACGTTGATCGGCTCGCCTTTCATGTTCTACTCCATTTTCTTTATTTCTATTGCCGTTTCTGCTTGCCATGATACCATGAGCGAATCGGTACAGCGCAAGCTACTTTAATAGATGCATAAAGTCGCGTTTGGTCGCGTTTCTATCCGGTCGTTTGACCCGCAAACAAAGACGATGAAGGCAGGTCGGCAATCATCCCTCGAGGGCGATGGTATAATCGTGAAATCTTCATCAGGCGTTCTTCTGTGGGTTTGGGATTGACATGAACTGTCCGGTATGCGACGCGCCCGACGTGAAAATCATAGAAGATTATTTTGAGTGCTCCTACTGCGGCAGCACGCTGCCCCACAATATGTCGATTTGCCCCTCCTGTCAGAACCCGAATCCACTCGAGGCGGAAGTCTGCGAAGTGTGTGGCGAGCCGTTGACACTGTTCAGCCAGGTGATGATTCGGCATGCGAACGCAGATTCTGGTCCCTACCGCCTGCGCCAGGCCCGCGAACAAGCTGCGCGTATCAAAGAGAGTGAAGAACGCGCCTCCCAGCAGCGCATCCACGATCTCGAAGAAACCGATCGCAGACGCATCCAGGCTGTGCTTGAAGCGGAAAGGGCGCGTAAAAAAGAACAATCCCAGCTTTTGAAGATCTCCGCAGCAATCGTGATCCTGTTCGTGCTCGTGATCCTCATTCTGACGATCCGATCCACCCTCGGCCAATGACGAACGTGACGGACGCCTATATCATCCACCTTCCCGTCTACGAAGGTCCGCTGGACTTGCTCCTGGAGTTAATCGAACAAGCCGAGCTGGACATCACCAAAGTCGCTCTGGCACAGGTCACCGATCAGTACCTATCCTACCTGCAGCGTTTGCAGGAATATCAATTGGAGGACCTGGCTTCATTCCTGGTCATCGCCGCACGCTTGATTCAGATCAAATCTGAAGCGCTGCTTCCTCGACCTCCGCAGCGCGAACCGGGGGAAGAAGATCCGGGCGACGCCCTGGCGCGGCAGCTCATCGAATACAAGAAATACAAGGAAGTCGCCAACCTCCTGGCCCACCGCATGCAGGAGGGCTACCGCTCGTACATCCGCATCGTCGCCCCGCCTGCCATCGAACCCAAATTGGACATGCTGGAAGTGAGCATCGAAGATCTTCGTGCGGCGTTCATGGATGCACTGGCGTCGATCGAAGAAAGCCCGGAAGCCAACATCATCATCCCCCACCACGTACGCATACGGGACAAGATCCACCGCATCATCGACGACCTGACAAACGCCAGCCGGACGACGTTCCGCGCGATCATCGAAGATGCCCAATCGCGCCTGGAGATCGTGGTTTCGTTTATCGCCATCCTCGAACTCATCAAACAGCGGCGCATATCCGTTGAACAAGATTCGCTCTTCGGCGAGATCAGCTTGTCCCGGGGCGAAAATTGGAGCGAGGATCAAGAGGTAGATTTCGAGCTCGAATTCGAAGAATAGCCCAATCCGAAAGTCAGCATAATCACGGCCCCCGAAGTATCGATCAACACGTCCGTCAACCGCGAGTGTCTGCCGTTCACAAAGGATTGATGGAACTCATCGCTCAAGGCAAACAGCACGACCATCAGCAGACTCAGCAGCCAGCGCTGCTTGCGCGGGAGTCGAGCCGGCAACGCGTACGCATAAGCCAACCCAAGCATGCCAAACCCCAGCGCATGCCCGCCTTTCTTGATCAGCAGGTCCCAATGCCCGAAATACGGCAGGACGCCGATGGGCATCGAAGAAAACATGAAGATCAATCCCATCATGATGACCGCCGGGAGCCAGCGTAAACCCAGTCCGGCCTTCTTTGTCGACATGGCGAACATTCTACCACCATCTCCAGCGGTCCGGTCATAAATGAGAAACACAACGGCGCAGATCCCAAAAAACGGCCCGGAATCATCCGCAGGAACGCCGCACGCGGTATGATGAATTCAACGCTTGGCGCGATGGATGCGGCGGTGCTTGGAGAAAACGACGTGGCAAATCGCTTGAAAGACGAGACTTCCCCGTATCTTCTGCAGCACGCGGATAACCCGGTCGACTGGCGTCCCTGGGGTGAAGAGGCGCTGCGTGCCGCCCAAGAAACGGACAAGCCCATTTTCCTCAGCGTCGGCTACGCTGCGTGCCACTGGTGTCACGTCATGGCACACGAGTCGTTCGAAGACCCCCAAATCGCGGAGATCATGAACGAAAATTTCGTCAACATCAAAGTAGACCGAGAGGAAAGACCGGACATCGATACGATCTACATGGACGCCGTCGTTGCCATGAATGGTCAGGGCGGCTGGCCGCTATCCGTCTTCCTCACTCCGCAGGCGGAACCGTTTTACGGGGGCACGTATTTTCCACCCGCTCCGCGTTACAACATGCCTTCCTTTCGGGAAGTCCTTCTCCACGTCGCCCGTCTGTGGCAGAAAAACCGCGAGCAAATCGAACAGACAGGCGCACAATTGAGGGAACACGTCGCTTCGCATTTTTCATTCCGCGCCGCTGCCGAAGCGCTCAATCCGGAGAGTTTCGAACGGGCGAGCGGAATACTGTTCAAGACCTACGATTGGACAAACGGCGGCTGGGGCGGAGCACCGAAGTTTCCCCAAGCGAGTGTGATTGAATTTTTGCTGCGAAAACATCACCGCGACGGGGACGGCCTGGCTCTGGAGATGGCCGTCCACGCGCTCGACCATATGGCCCGCGGCGGCATATTCGACCAACTGGCCGGCGGTTTCCATCGCTATTCGGTCGACGCCCAATGGCGCGTTCCACACTTCGAAAAAATGCTCTACGATAATGCGCTGCTCGTCCAGGCCTATCTTCACGCCTGGCTCGTGTGCGGGAAGCCGCTGTTTCGCACCGTCGTCGAAATGACGCTCGATTTTCTGCATCGTGAAATGCGCCATGCGGAAGGCGGATTCTATGCCTCACTCGACGCCGATTCAGAAGGCGTGGAGGGGAAATACTATCTATGGAGCGAGGCGGAAATCGGCGCGGTTTTGAAGGGGGAGGAAAACGCGTTGTTTCCGGCCGCCTACGGGGTTTCAGAAGAGGGCAACTTCGAAGGGAAAAACGTATTGCACCGTGCGGAAACATTGGAGGATATTTCCAAACGTTCTGGAATGCACAGTGAAGACGTGTCTCGGATACTCGATTCCGCCCGCGAAAAACTGTTGAGAATACGCGCCGGGCGCATTCCACCGGCTGCAGACGACAAAGTGGTGACAGCCTGGAACGGCCTCCTGCTAACATCGTATGCAGAAGCGGCTCGCGCCCTTTCGCGCCCGGATTATCTGGAAACCGCACGGTCGCTGGCTGATTTTCTGGTTGGCAGCATGCTGGAGGAGGGAAAATTAATGCGCACGTGGCGCGGCGGCCTCGCCCGTCACGGCGCCTACCTCGAGGATCACGCAGCCTTTGCAGAGGGTCTGTTGTCGCTGTATCAAGCCGACTTCGATCCGCGCTGGTACCGGGCAGCCGTCGTGCAGGCGGGTGAAATCCTGGCGAATTTTGCCGATTCGGCCGGAGGCTTCTTCGACACACGCCAGGATCATGAGACCTTGATCGCCCGCCCGAAATCGCTTCAGGACAACCCCATCCCCAGCGGCAGCACGATGGCCGTTTCACTTCTATTGAAACTCGCTTCCTTCAGCGGCGAGAATCGCTACCGGGATGCCGCAGAGACTGCCCTTATGGCGATGCAGGATGCGGCTCAACGCTATCCGGCGAGTTTTTCCGGCTGGCTGAGTAATCTCGATTACGCCTTCGGTCCGCAGATGCAAATTGCTGTCGTCGGAGCGACTTCCGCCGAACGCTTCCGGGAATTGACCGGCGTCGTGGACCGGCTGTTCCTGCCGAAGTTGGTCATCGCCGGAGGAGAAGCCGAGGAAAAAGACTCCCCCAAGCTGCTCCAGGGACGCACGATGCTGGACGACCTTCCCACGGCTTATGTGTGCCAACAATTCACCTGCAAACGCCCCACCTCGTC
>DAOUEE010000152.1:0-25342 GCA_034430695.1 Anaerolineales bacterium
GAGGTAGACGAGACGATCGTGACGAACTCGATGAGCGCGTTATCGATATCACTCGTGTAGCTAAAGTCGTCAAGGGCGGTCGTCGTTTTGCGTTTCGTGTCACCGTCGTCGTGGGCGATAACCACGGCAAGGTCGGCCTCGGCATCGGAAAGGCACGCGGTGTGCCGGATGCCATACGTAAGGCGAGCGAAAAAGCACGGAAGAACATGCATGAGGTGCCTCTTGTTGGAACGACCATACCACATGAGGTGATCGCCACACACGGCGGCGCGAAAGTCATGCTCAAACCGGCTTCGCTGGGTACCGGCGTCATCGCCGGAGGTGCCGTACGAGCCGTTATCGAGGCGGCCGGCGTGCGTGACATTCTCACCAAATCCTTGGGCAGTGCGAATATCCTCAACGTTGCCTACGCGACGATGAAGGGACTGCGAAGCCTCAAGTGGTTGGAACAGGTGGCGGCCGACCGTGGGAAGGATCCCGACGAGTTGAAACCCTTCTGGGAGCGGAAGTGACATGGCGAAGCGTTCGAAGAAGTCCGGTAAGAAGATAACCATCACGCTGGTACGCAGTCCGATCGGGTATTCCCAGCGCCAGAAGCGAACCGTCCGTGCACTCGGATTGCGCCGTGTCAATCAAACCGTGGAGCAGGTGGACGGCCCGGAAATTCGAGGCATGCTTGATAAAGTAGGTCATTTGGTGAAGATCGAGGAGTGAAGTTACGATGAAGTTACACGATCTCAAGCCGCGCTCCGGCGCGAGGAAAAGTCGTAAACGAGTGGGACGGGGTATTGCTGCAGGACAGGGTAAGACCGCCGGCCGCGGTATGAAAGGCCAGAAGGCTCGCGCTGGTTGGGGCGGTAAGCTTTACTTCCAGGGTGGAAATCTTCCCCTGTTTCGCAAATTGCCCTTCAAGCGCGGTTTCACGAACGTCAACAAGATCGAGTGGAATGAAGTTAATCTGGGGCGCCTGAAAAGCTTTACAGCAAACAGCGAGGTGACTCCGGAAAGTCTCGCGGATGTCGGGCTGTTGGACGACCGCAGCAATCCCGTCGTGATTTTAGGGCAGGGTGAGCTAAAGGTCGCGCTCAAAGTTCGCGCCCACAGAGTCAGCCAGGGTGCACGGAAGAAAATCGAAGCGGCCGGGGGCAGCGTGGAGATCATCGAACGCTAGGCCCGTTCCTGGCGTTTGATTGGAGGGTAGGATGAGACGTTCGGCATGGCGTTTCTTGTTCATTTCGGAAGACATTCGCAATCGGTTGCTCATCAGTCTCGCACTTCTGGTGATCTATCGGCTGGTTGCGCACGTTCCTGTTCCGGGGGTCAACCGGGCGGCGATCCAAAGCGTGCTGACCGGACAGAGTGGGACGGTCATAAGCCTGTTTGACTTATTGTCCGGTGGAACGGTGTCGAATTTCTCGGTGCTGGCGATGGGCGTGTATCCTTACATCACGGCGCAGATCATCCTGCAACTACTGACCCCGATCGTACCGTCGTTTCAGCGGCGTATGGAAGAGGACCCGCGCGAGGGCCGCAAGTGGCAGGAGAAATGGACCTATTACCTCGCTGTGCCAATGGCGGCGTTGAACGCCATCGGGCAATTCCGTATCTTCCAGCAATTTGCGCGGACCGGCGGCCAGGAGATGATCGATTTTTCGCTGGGTCTCAACCTGCCGACCATCACCATCATTCTGACGATGACGGCGGGTACGATGTTCGCCATCTGGATCGGTGAATTGATCTCGGAATACGGTATCCGCAATCAAGGATTGTCCTTGATCATTTTCGCCGGCATCGTGGCGCGCATCCCCTCGAATCTGGGGCGCATCATTTCCGATCAGCAAAATGCACTCCCGCTGCTGATGTTTGTGGTCTTCATCATGATACTGACGATTTTTGCCATCGTCTTCGTTCAAGAAGGCCGGCGGAACGTCCCCGTGATGTATCCCGGCCGCAGAGTGGGCAACCGCATGTCCATGCCGGTAAAAGGAACGCTGCCCCTCATGGTGAACATGGCCGGGATGATCCCGCTCATCTTCGCTCAGTCCTTCCTGACCTTTCCGGCGGTGCTGGCACAGTTCATCATCGGATCCGCAAACCAGACGGTGAGTAATATCGGACTCTGGCTGCAAGGCACCTTCGGTGGAATAACCGACACCTACTGGATCTTGTATTTCATCATGGTCGTGGCTTTCACGTTCTTCTATTCGGACGTGGTCTTCTCGCAGCAAAATTATGGCGAGAATTTGAAACGCTCGGGGGCGCAGGTGCCGGGGGTAACGAAGGGCGCGGCGACGCAAAGATATCTCACGCGCGTGCTGCGCCGCATCACCTTGCCCGGCGCGCTTTTCCTGGGCATCGTCGCCATCATGCCTTTCATTGTTGGTCTGTTTTACAAATTCGGCAGCTCCAATCAGGGGTTGCTGCTGGTCAGTTCATCGGGGTTGTTGATCGTCGTTGGAGTCGTACGGGATACCTACCGCAACATCGAAGCCGAGCTGAAGCTGCGTGGCTACGATTCAGCGGTGCTCGTACGCTAGGAATATTGGATTGAGGAAGTCTCGAGAATGAGTTGGCGGCGCGGGGTCGTTATCAAGAGCGAACGGGAACTGGCTTTGATGCGCGAGGCAGGCAAAGTCAATGCGCGCGCATTGGCGGCTGCCGTCTCGAGCGTAGGGCCGGGCGTTCGCACGGAAGATCTCGATGCTGCTGCCGCTGAAGTGCTGCGCCAGGCGGGTGCAGCGCCGGCGTTCGTCGGTGTGCAGATGCAGGGAGCCGATCCCTATCCCGCCGTCACGACGGTATCGGTGAACGACGAACTCGTTCACGGCATTCCGGGAAAGCGCCGTCTAGTGGAGGGCGATATCGTCAGCATCGATTGCGGAACGATCCTGGAGGGTTTCGTAGCCGATTCGGCACTCACGGTGGGCGTGGGCGAGATTTCCCAGGAAGCACAGGCATTGGTCGATACGACCCTGGATGCATTGTACGTCGGGATTGCGCAGATGGTGGAAGGAAATCGCACGGGAGACATCTCCGCAGCGATTCAAGAGTTCGTCGAAAGCCACGGGTACAACGTCGTGCGCGAATACACGAGTCACGGCGTCGGCAGGAACATGCACGAGGATCCCCAGGTACCCAATTATGGCCGTGCGGGGAGCGGATTGGCGCTCAAACCCGGCATGACCATCGCCCTGGAGCCCATGGTCTTGGCGGGTTCCCCACAGACACGCGTATTGGACGACCGCTGGACGGTTTGCTCGTTCGATGGGCAGCTTACCGCACACTTCGAGCACAGCGTGGCCGTGACGTCAAGCGGACCCCGGGTTCTCACCGCTTTCGATGGGAATCTGGACGAATTGGGTTTGACACAGTATAATCATTACTTTGCTGGCCGCTTGAATGCGGTTGGTGAACAAAGGAGTGACCGATCATGAAAGTCTCCGCCTCGGTGCGAAGGCGTTGTCCGAAATGCAAAATTGTGCGTAGGCGTGGGAAGGTTTACGTAATATGTGAAAACCCGCGTCACAAGCAGCGACAAGGATAGGTGTATGGCGCGTATAGAAGGTGTTGACCTGCCACGAGAAAAGCAGGTGGAAATCGGTTTGACCTACATCCATGGCATTGGACGCAGCACAGCGCAGAAGGCGCTCGTGGCCACCGAAATCGATCCGAGGACAAAAATTCGCGATCTGACGGAGGAAGAAGTCACTGCGTTACGGGATTACATCAACCAGAATCTCGTCGTTGAGGGAGATCTGCGCCGCGAAGTGCAGATGAACATCAAACGCCTGGTTGAAATCGGCTGCTATCGAGGCTTACGCCATCGGCGCTCTTTACCGGTGCGCGGTCAGCGAACGCGAACCAACGCACGCACCCGCAAAGGACCGAAAAAGACCGTTGCGGGTCGTGGACGAAGACGGGGCGCGAAGAAGAAGTAATCGCTCAAATGAATTCTGCGCGTTGATCCCGGAGCGGGTGTCCTTCCCCCCAGCGGCGAACTCCGTGGTGAGAAGCGCATCATGTTCATCGAAGGAAAAAATAGAGAGGTTGGACAGGATCGCATGGGACGAAAACGACAAAAGTCGCAGCGGACAAGCTCGCGAAAAACCAAACGGACGATGTCGCACGGAAAGGTTCACATTCACGCGACGTTCAATAATACGATCATCACGATCACCGATCAAGAAGGAAACGTCGTGATTTGGTCCAGTGCCGGATCATCCGGTTTCCAGGGATCGCGGAAGAGCACGCCATATGCGGCTCGCCTCGCAGCCAATAAAGCGATCGAAGATGCGAAAGCGATCGGCCTGCAGGAAGTCGACATTATGGTCAAAGGACCCGGACCCGGGCGCGAAGCTGCGATTCGAGCCGTACAAGGTTCCGAAGTCAGAGTGCGATCGATCAGTGACGCCACACCGGTCCCGCACAACGGCTGTCGGCCGCCGAAGAAACGGCGGGTATAGCGCCGCAATCGATGCTTGGTCGAAATCATCGAATACGTGCCTGCTGCGCATCGCGCAGCGGGAGAGCGAAAACGGAAGGATTGAATGGCTAGACATACCGGACCCGTATGTAAATTATGTCGCCGAGAGGGCGAGAAACTCTTTCTCAAAGGTCAACGTTGTTTTACTCCGAAATGCGCCTTTGAGCGTCGAGGCTATCCACCCGGGGAGCATGGGCGGGAAGCTCAATTCCGACGACGTCGAGTATCGGATTACAGCAAGCAATTGCGAGAAAAGCAGAAGACACGCAGAATTTACGGCGTGACGGAGCGTCAATTCCGACGATATTACCGCAACGCTTTGAAGAAGCGCGGTCTCACCGGATCGAATTTGCTGCAGACGCTGGAACGCCGACTGGACAACGTGGTTTATCGTCTCGGATATGCTGAAAGCCGAGCGCAAGCGCGGATGTTGGTCACACACGGCCATTTTAACGTCAATGGCCGGCGGACCGACGTTCCTTCCATGCTGGTGCGCCCGGGGGACGAGATCGAAGTTCGTGAAGGATCGAAATCGCGGACGTATTTCAAGGACGTTGCCGAAACCACCGAAGCGCGAACGCTTCCGCGTTGGTTGGAGCGCGATCTGAAGAAACTAAACGGAACAGTCACTCAGATGCCCGAGCGACGCGACGTCGATATGACTTTGAACGAGTCTCTGATTGTCGAGTATTACTCTCGCTAGGTTCGCAGCCAGGTATGTTGACGGCGAATTGTTCCTGGTGAGGTGAAATTTATCCGTTGAATGGCGTTGCTCTCGAGCGACCCATTCGTTCCCGAACATAACCGCAAGGTATTGTTTTGTGGAGGGTTGAAGTGCCAGTATCCACTAACATGGTCATGCCGAATATCGAACGCGTAGCCGTTGCACGGAACTATGGCAAATTCGTCATCAGTCCACTCGAAAGCGGCTACGGCATTACGATCGGGAATGCGCTGCGTCGAGTGCTGCTTTCATCCTTGGATGGAGTCGCCGTGACGTCGATTCGCATCACCGATGTGCCTCACGAATTTTCGAACATCGATGGCGTTCGTGAGGATGTGCTGCAATTCATGCTCAACGTGAAAAAACTGCGTTTTATTCTGCACGATGCGGATACCGCCCGTATTCGCCTGGAAGTCAAGGGTGAGGGCGTGGTAACGGCGGCAGATATCATCGCTCCAGCCGAAGTCGAAATCGTTAACCCGGAGTTGTATCTCTTCACTGTAGACGACGATAAGGCGCATCTCGAAGTCGAGATGACGGTGCAGCATGGACGCGGTTACTCTCCGGCGGATGAGCGCGGTCGTTTGCCCATCGGCGAACTTCCCACCGACGCCATCTTCAGCCCGATTCGCAGGGTTAAGCATGAAGTTGGCCGGGCGCGTGTCGGTCAGGACACCAGTTTCGACAAACTCACCATCGAGATATGGACCGACGGGACCATCAAACCGGAAGATGCGTTGAGCCGCAGCGCACAGATCATGATCGCGCACTTGCGCGACTTGGCTGGCGTGACGGAAGAGAGTTTGATGATGGCCGTCGCCGAGGAAGAAGAACCACGGCTGGCGAGTGAAATCTACGAAACACCGATCGAGAACCTGGACTTATCTGTGAGGGTGTTCAACTCACTCAAACGCACTGGAATTACCAACGTCGGGGAAATTCTCGATATGCTCGAGCGCGGATCGGACGCCATGTTGTCGATTCGCAATTTCGGTGAGAAGAGCCTGCAGGAATTAACCGACCGCTTGAGGGAAAAAGGCTACCTGGACAACGAGGAAGAGAAGGAAGAAGAAGCGGTGGAGGCTGAGTGAGGTAGAAAATGAGGCATCAAGTAGCAGGGCGCAAATTGAATCGATCGATGGGGCACCGCAGTGCATTGCGCCGGAACCTGATAACCGAACTATACCGTCATGAGCGTGTGCAGACTACGAAGGCGAAGGCGTTGGCCATCCGTGGCGAAGCGGAGAAGTTGATCACGACCGCCAAGCGCGGCATCGCCGCCGGCGAGGCGAAAGCGGTTCACGCCCGGCGGTTGGCTGCTGCGCGAATCAACGATCCGGAAATCGTCAGGAAATTGTTCGACGATATCGCCCTTCGCTATACGGACCGCCCCGGCGGCTATACGCGTATCCTTAAACTGGGACCGCGCCTCGGTGATGCGGCCGAGATGGCCATCATCGAGTTGGTTGAAGAATAAGCCAGTCAGAGACTGGCGAAACCGGGCGCCCAACGAGGCGCACCGATGGCAAATTACAAATCGATTATCGCCTACGATGGCACAGATTTTCAGGGCTTTCAGCGACAGAAGGCGGGTGTCCGGACCGTGCAGTCGGTTTTGGAGGATGGATTGCGGGCTGTCGGTTGGGAAGAGAGTTCGCTCCAGGCAGCTGGCCGGACGGACGCAGGTGTGCACGCCAAGGGACAAGTGATCGCGTACGATTTGTCCTGGAAGCACTCCACCGGCAAGTTGACCCAAGCGCTGAACGCGAACATGCCTGCAGACGTGTCGGTGGTCAGCAGCGAATCCGTCGAAGCGGATTTTCACCCCCGTTTTTCGGCGAGAAGCCGCAGGTACCGCTACACCCTGATCGTGGCACCGGTTCGCGACCCGCTGCGGTCAAGATACAGCTGGCGCATATGGCCCAGGCCGAACGTCGAGGCGATGCAGAAAGCCGCCGGGCTACTGATCGGAGAGCATGATTTCGCCGCCTTCGGAACGGCGCCGATCCCGGGAGGCCACACACTGCGGACCGTCAAGCGTGCGGATTGGAAGCGCACCAAAGATGAGTTGTGCTTCGAGATTGAAGCCAACGCTTTTCTCTACCGCATGGTTCGCCGGCTTGTAGGCGCATTGACTGAAGTCGGGACAGGACGGATGGCGATCGAAGAAATCAATACATTCCTCGATGATCCATCGGTTCGTTGGGAGGGGCCTTTAGCGCCGGCCCAAGGGTTGTGCCTGGAGGCGGTCATTTATTCAGGACCAAACATGGATCCCGATGGACATTCCATGGGATTGCGATGAGGAGTTAGTACAGTGCAGAAGACGTATTATCCGAAGCCGGGTGACGTGACGAAATCGTGGTACATCGTCGATGCCGCGGGTCAAAATTTGGGCCGCTTGGCGACTCGTATCGCGCAGGTTTTACTCGGAAAAAACAAGCCGCAGTTCACCCCCGGCGTGGATTTGGGCGATTTCGTGATCGTTATCAACGCGGAGAAAGTCACGGTCACCGGGAATAAACTCGACGATAAATTCTACCACCGCTATTCCGGATATCCGGGCGGTATGAGGAGCATCAATCTGCGCAACCAACTTGCGAGATTCCCGGACAGGGTCATCAAGTCCGCTGTCTGGGGAATGCTGCCCCACAACCGTCACGGCCGAAAAATTATGAAGAACCTTCGCATTTATGCCGGAACGCAGCATCCACATGCTGCGCAAAAGCCGAAGAAGTTGGATTTGGACTAGGGTCGCTGACGAAACGCGAGAAACGCCAGAGCCGTTTCGTACCGGCGAAGGACGATGAAGAGAGGCGTAATTGATGAGTGAATATTTTGAAGGAATTGGCCGCAGGAAAACCAGCACTGCCCGCGTGCGCGTCTCGCCAGGCAATGGTCAGTTCTTGGTAAACGACAAGCCTGCAGAGGAGTATTTCACCCGCGTCGGGGACATGGATCGAATCCTGGCGCCGCTGCGCGAGGCGGAAATGGAAGGAAAGCTGGATGTCTCCGTGCACGTCAAAGGTGGCGGCGTCACGGGTCAAACGGGCGCAGTACGCCATGGGATTGCACGTGCGCTGCTGGTGATGGACGAATCTCTGCGGCCCGCAATGCGAAAAGGCGGCCATCTCACTCGCGATGCTCGCATGAAAGAGCGTAAAAAGCCAGGTTTGAAACGAGCTCGCAAGGCGCCGACGTATACCAAACGCTGATCCGCTTCTATATCAGGAGAGATGGCGTGGATAAATGCACGATTAAGGCCGGGGAAGTCCGATTCCCCGGCTTTCAGCATTGAAGGGGAGTGTCGCGTGGAAAAAGGAATCATCGTCGTCGGATTAGGTCCCGGAGATCCTCATTTGTTGACCCGGGAAGCGTGGGATGTGCTTTCGGGTGCCGCCGAGCTGCTCCTGCGGACCGGACTTCACCCCGTTGTACCGGCGCTACCGGCGCGCCTCAAGGTGGACACGTTCGATTCCTTGTACGACGAAGTCGATAGTTTCGAGGCAGTTTATGCGGCCATCGTGGATCGTCTGATGGACCTGGCAGTCGATTCGCACCCGGTCGTGTACGGCGTGCCTGGAGATCCGACAGTCGGTGAGGCGACGGTGGTCGCGCTGCGCAGCCGTGCGAGGGCGCAGGGGATACCGCTGCGCATCGTCCACGGCGTGAGTTTCTGCGAGCCGTGTTTGAATCTGCTGGGCGTGGACGCATTGGACGGCCTGTTCATTGCCGACGCCCTGGAATTGGCCGCACGGCATCATCCCATGTTTCCTCCGGATTCGCCGGCCCTGGTCGGTCAGTTGTACGACCGCATGGTGGCAGCCGATGTGAAGTTGACGCTGATGAATCAATATCCGGACGAGCACGACGTGGTCCTGCTGCATGAATCCGGCACGCCGCGGGCAAGCGTCGAAGAACTTCCCCTGCATCGGATCGATCACAGCGATCAGATCGGCAGCCTCACGGCGTTGTTCGTGCCGGCTCTAGAAAAATCGTCGGCCTTCGAAAATTTCCAGGAAACGGTTGCCCATCTTCGCGCACCCGATGGCTGTCCCTGGGACCGTGAACAGACGCATCGCTCGCTGCGGCCTCATTTGATGGAGGAGGCCTACGAAACGTTGAGCGCATTGGACAACGAAGACGAAAGCGCCTTGCGCGAGGAATTGGGGGATCTGCTGCTGCAGATTATCCTGCACGCCCAGATTGCCACCGAAGCAGGGACGTTCACGATGGCCGACGTCGTGGCATACGTTCAGGAAAAGATCATCCGCCGCCATCCGCATGTTTTCGCCGGCCTGGATGTCGACGGCGTGGACCAGGTGCTTCATAACTGGGAGAGCTTGAAGGCCGCGGAACGAAAGGAACACAACGAGGATAAAGGCTTGCTTGACGGTATTCCGCAGAACTTCCCGGCGTTATCCCAGGCTGCGGAAATTCAATCGCGTGTGGTGCGCGTCGGTTTCGACTGGCCCGACCTTGCAGGGGTTGAAAGAAAGGTGCGCGAGGAATTGCAGGAAGTCGCGCAAGCCGCAACGCCGGCGGAGCGCGCAGGGGAGATCGGTGATTTGTTGTTCGCTGTAGTAAACTATGCCCGCTGGCTCGACGTGGATGGGGAAGCTGCACTGCGCGAAGCGAATCTGCGCTTTCGGCGGCGTTTCCGGCATTTGGAGCGGGAGGCTTCCCGACAGGGACGTGAGTTCAGCGATATGTCGCTCGAGGAGATGGACTCGCTGTGGGAAGCAGCCAAGTCGAAAGAGGGATGATGACCGTAATTTCAATGCGCCAGAGGCGGCTCGCATCGGTTATTCTCTTGCCCGTCCTGCTCGCCTCCTGCGCGCTTATTCGGGATCTAGAGACAACAGACTTGGATCCCGTTGAAACGTTGCCCCTGGCAACACACATTGCAGCGGTCGAATCGGAAACGCCGGAAGAGGCGCCTCTCCAAACCGCGGCTCCGACTGCCACGGTTCGACTCGAACCATTCACGTTTTCATTGGACGGGCCCGTACGCGATGTCGCCTACGAGATTCCGCTGACTTTACAATTCGTAGACGAGACCAGCGCCTCGTTCTTTTTCAAACTCGATCGGCCCCACGAAGGCGTTTTATTCGTTTGGGACGTCCGAGGGCTTGTGGGGCAGATGGAGTTTGCCGCTCAAGGAACGCGTCAACAATTCGATCTTTTCGGGTTAGAGCCGGGAGTCGAATATTCCGCCATTGTTGGTTTGCGCGACGAATCGGGCTTGTATTTCCCGCCCGCATTTGCGCATGGAGAATGGGCAGCAATCGACTTCGAGACTCTTGAACCTGTGTGGGAGCCAATCCGCGTAGGTGTGATCGGTGATTCGGGATTCGGAGAGCAAGTGACGTATGACCTGCTTTCCGAGATGGCAGCGTTCGATCTGGATTTCGTCGTGCATACGGGAGACGTCGTCTACAGGGTGTACGAGGATCCCGACCCCATGACTGCTTTCACCCTTAAATATTTCCTTCCATTCGCGCCCGTCTTGCATCGAATGCCCGTATACGCCGTCCCCGGAAATCATGAGTTCGAAGTTGCTACGCTTTTAGAAGACGTGCCCTATTACTTCCACGTCTTTCCCCCGATTCTGGATGAAACGCGGGGTTTGCGAGGTTCCGATGGTTTGCGCGAATATTTCCGCTTTTCGGTTGGCGACTATCAATTTATACTGCTCAACTCCCAGGCCTTTTACGGTTCGGGTGAACGGGATGCGCAGACTGGCTGGCTCGAGGAACAGCTAAAGGATCAGAGTGTGAGGCACTCGATTATCGTAACGCACATTCCCCCATTTACCAGCGGAAAATACGAAAAAGACGGTGGTCCGCTGCGTTCCAGGTGGGTGCCCCTCTTCGAGGCGTCCAACGTTCGCCTCGTACTTTCCGGCCACGACCACAACTACCAGCGCTTGGAAGTCAACGGGATTACGTATGTCGTCTCGGGAGGCGGCTCGACGAGCTTATATCCGCTCAGCTTAGCTCATCCGAATGCGAAGGTTTTCGAACGCCGCTCACATTTCGTCTTGCTGGAATTGTATCGTGACCGGATCGAGCTCATCTCGATTGCGCGCGGCGGCGAGGTCCTGGATCGGACGACGATCCTTCTGCCGGTAGAGCAGGCTTCGATCCACAAAGACGCGTCCCCGGTCACCCTGCGGTGATGAATTTAGACATGACGTGTAAGTCATCTCGCCGTGACCAGCCTTCGTCCTGCCAGAACTTCGTTCCGTCTTGATTATTCCTGAAGATAAAGAGATGACACTTGTGTATGTTCTTGTGGGCCAACGCCGCAAGACAATGGGTCACGAGATTTCGCCCAATGCCTCGCCGGCGATGTGAGGGGCGTACAGCAAGGTGATGGATGTATCCGCGGCGTCCGTCGTCTCCGCAGAGGACGGCGCCGACAATGCGATTGCCTTCACTGGCAACGCAGCTCAAGCCAGGGTTGCGATCCAGGAATTGGCGGATTCCGGATTCCGTATCCGAGTCGCCCAGCCCGATGCCCTGGCAGGATTTCCAGAGTGCGTACACGCCTGGATAATCGTTGTGTTCCATCGGGCGGAAGTCGATGGGCCTCATGACGTTCTCCTTCACACAGGTGATTGATTCCCTGCCTTCCATTGCGGAACAGCTAAACTGCGCGGAAGTAGGGAATGCCGTATTATAGCGCGGACGACCACGCAGAGACGACCGCCGAAGGACTTGAAATTCCCTGAGGTCGGTGGATAATAGTATGGTTTGTGTTTGTTGAATTACCGAAAAAAAGAGTGAGGTTGCACATGTCAATACGAATTGGCCAGAAAGCGCCGGATTTCACCCTCGAGAGTCATCTGGATAAGACCGTCACGCTGAGCGACCTGCGTGGGAAGAACGTCGTGCTTGCCTTCTTCCCGTTGGCTTTCACGCCCGTCTGAAGCAGCCAGATCCCGTCGTACGAGGCCCAGAAGGCCAAGTTCGCGAGATTAGAAGCCCAGGTCCTGGGCATCAGCGTAGATACCATTCCGACATTGAAGGCCTGGGCAGAGAGCCTGGGTGGGATCTATTATCCCCTGCTGAGTGATTTTTGGCCGCACGGAAGAGTGGCGAAGAGGTACGGTGTCCTGCGCAAAGAAGGATACACCGAACGCGCCATTTTCATCCTCGACAAAAGGGGCGTGATCCAATACATCGATATACATGACATCGACGACCTGCCCAACAACGACATCCTTTTCGCCGAGATCCAGCGCTTCGATCCGGAAGTGAAAGGCAAGGTCCCGACCGAAAAACCCGTTGAGTTGCCGCGGGGAGGCATCGTCATGTATTGTTCGAAATGGTGCCACGATTGTAAAAAGGCGAGAGATTGGCTGGCCGAACGTGGATTGAACTACACGGAGGTCGACGTGTGGACCACCCCCGGCGCCATGGAACAGGTCCGCAAATGGGCGGACGGCAAGTTGATTACGCCAACCTTCGACATCGATGGCAAGCGGGTTTTCGATTTCAAACCGGACGAGATACTAAAGTTGTTGGATTGATTCAAACAGCGGCAGTCTATTGGGGTCGAGATGCTCCGCTTCACCGCAGCGGGTTAAAAGAAGCACCCCCAGACCTGAGGGGGGCAAGCCCGGGGGCGGTCGCTACACTGACCCAAAGGCCAAGTGACGACAATTGCATTATACGCGCTGTGCAGCGCGGTTCAATAGGTCATTTGTCACGTGAAGCGCGGGTACTAATCACACCTCGCGGCTCTGATACAGCATCGCCTCAAGTCTTCGAGTTTCTTCCCGTATTGATCATCATCACGACTAATGATAGTCGAGTGCTTCCAGTATTTCCTGGCTGTGTTCCGCCGGTTTGACCTTCTCGAAGACATCGATGATCTTTCCATCGGCGCCGATCAAGTACGTGGTTCGCAGAACGCCCATGTATTCCCGTCCGCGGAATTTCTTCAAGCCCCAAACGCCGTAGGCCTTGCTGACCTCGTGCTCGGTGTCGTCGAGCAGCGTAAAAGGTAAATTGTATTTGTCCTTGAATTTTGCCTGTTTCCTGACACTGTCCGGGCTGACGCCCAGGATGACGACGCCACGTTCCTTGTAAATGCGGTAGTCGTCTCGAAATGCGCACGCTTCTTTGGTACATCCCGGCGTGTCCGCGCGAGGATAAAAATAGAGCACGACGATTTGCCCGCGAAAATCGCTCAGCTTGACCGATTCTCCCCGATCGCTAATTAACTCGAAATCCGGGGCACTGTCTCCCGGTTTTAATGTATCCATTTGACCTCCTGGTGCATATACATTTTACCGGATCAAGCGAAGCGTCTGCCCATGGGCGTGGTATCGTAGCCCGGCAAATCCTTCACGGCCTGCACGAATTCCGGGTCCTCGAGAAGCTGGAGCAGCGGCTGCAGCTTGGGATGCCGGTAATGTTCCATGGGGATGATCAAATCGTAGCGCTCCTGAAACAGGGGAACGAAATCCAGTTCCAACGCGGCCGCGGCGGCCTGGATGCCGAGGCCACAATTCGCACGACCCGATGTAACCGATGCGGCGACGGCGAGGTGGGTGAACGCTTCCTGCTCGTATCCCCGTATCGCTTCTGCGGGAATCCCTTGTGACGTGAGGTGATAATCGAGCAGAATGCGGGTCCCACTGCCTCGCTGACGGTTGATGAAAATTACATCTTCCTTGGAGAGATCCTCGAGGCCCTGGATGCCCAGCGGATTATCCCGTTCCACGATCAAGCCCTGTTGGCGGTAGACGAAGCCCAAGACGACCGTCTCGATCTCCGGCAGGTACTTGGCGACGTAGGTCAGATTGTATTCTCCGCTCTCGGGATCGAGCAAGTGGCTGCCAGCCAGGTGGGCTTCCCTGCGCCGCAGGGCGATGAGTCCGCCGAGGCTGCCGAGGTTGGCGGATGAAATTCGAGCGCCCTTGAAAGCGATGAACTGCGCCATGAGGTCGATGCACAGATCGTGGGAACCCAGGATCAGAATCGTGCGTTCGATCTCCGCAGGCGTGCGGTAGAGCTTTACGTTGACTTTTTCGCCTGCCTGGAAGCCTTGGACTCCGGCAGGGATGATGACGATGCCGTCTGCGCGGACGAGGGAAGTGATCACGCCTGCGCCCCGAGTCAGTGGGGCGGCGACGATTCGATTTCCCACCCGTCCCACGGTCACGCGCAGGTATTCGTCGTCTCCGAGCGACGAGTGTACTTTGCGTGTGATCGTCGCTTCGAGCATGGGAAGCTCGCGTGGGAGACGCCCCGTCCATTCGGCGAGCAGCGGTTCGACGAAGATCTCACCTGTTAGCGCCGCAGACACCGGGTATCCCGGAATACCGATCACTGGAACAGATCGGCGGGAAGGTACCTCTTGATCCGGCGATGCGCGGTCCAGCATGCCGAGGATCACAGGATGGCCCGGACGTACGGCGATGCCGTGGACGAGGACCTGGCCGAGTTCGCCGATCGCGACGGCCGTAAAATCTTCGCTTCCGGCCGACGAGCCGGCGATAACGAGCACGAGGTCGTGGTCTGCGGATACCGAGGCGACGGCCGTTTTGAGTTTGGCGAGATCGTCCCCGATAATCGCCTGGCGGCTTGGTTCGCCTCCCCAGGCTTCCACCTGTCCGGCAAGCACCAGAGAATTGAATTCGATGATTTGCCCTGCTTTCGCCTGCGTGCCGGGCGGGACGAGCTCCGATCCGGTGGGTAGGATCGCCACGCGCGGCCGGCGCCATACGCGTACGCAATCGTGACCGCACGCTGCGATGGCGCCCAGATCGATGGGCTGGAGAACGTGTCCGGCTGGCAGAACCAACTCCGTCGTCACCATGTCTTCGCCCATCAAACGCACGTTCGACCAGGGGCTGACTGCTGCGCGAATGCGGATCGTATCACAATGGCGTACATCGGCGGACGGCGGGATGGGCTCGACGAGTTCGATCGGCACGACGGCGTCCGCCCAGGACGGCATCGCATCGCCCGTGTCGACGTAGGTTGTCTGGTTTTCGAGCGCCAGATCGATCGGATTGCGGTCGCTGGCGCCGTCCGTATCCGCAGCCCGCAGTGCATAGCCGTCCATGGCGGCTGCGTGGTAGTGCGGGGAGGAACGTTTTGCCCACACCGCTTCCGCGGTCACGCGTCCGAGGGCGCGATCGAGGGGCAGCGTTTCGATTCCCAGCGGACGGTCGAGGCCGGCCGCAGCCAGCGCCTGGCTGAACCGTTCGCGAGCCTCCTGGAGAGGAATGTCGTCCAGGTAAAAGGAACTACGGTCATGAGTCATGGACAATGTTGCGGCCTCCTCGCAGGGACAATGCCGCGAAAATAATCCTCGATCCACGGCACGCAATTGCCGGCATCAGAATAAACGTACCTCGACGCTCGTCCCGGCAGGCACTCCGGTCGATTCGGCGGGAATACGAACCAGTCCGTCTGCGCGCACGAGGGTGAAGATGAGATTCGAACGCCCGTAGACGGGTTCCGCGACGAGCCCATCCGCTGTTTCCGAAAGACTAACGGGAAGGTAGTCCTCCCGGCCTGCCTTCGATGCGACGTTTACGGATAATTTGGCCGAAGCCGAAGCGCTGCGCGGGTTTCGTTCGAATCCGAGTAGTTTTTGAATCACCGGTACCAGGAACAATCCGGCCGATACCAGCGCACTCACCGGGTTCCCCGGCAGTCCGATCATGGGCACCCCATCTGCTACGGCGAGAATCGTCGGCTTTCCGGGCTTAATCGAAACTCCATGGACCAGGACGCCTGGCGATCCCAGCGAACCAATCACGTCGGCCGTGATGTCGCGTGCTGATACGGACGAACCCGCCGTGACGACGAGGACGTCATCCTCGCGCTGCGCTTGCTTTGCCGCTCGAAGTAAATCCTGGCGTCGGTCGGACACGATGCCGCGCCGGCGCGGTGTTCCGCCCGCTCGATGGACGAGCGCACTCAAGGTGTAACTGTTAACGTCGCGAACCTGTCCATACTGCGGTGTGTTGTCCGGGGGAACGACCTCATCGCCCGTCGATAGGATTCCCACCTGCGGCCGGCGTGCGACCTGCACCTGCGTGACGCCGAAGGCCATCAAGCCTCCAATTTCTTGCGCTCGCAGACGTTGACCGGCTCGAAAGACCATATCGCCGCTTTTTACGTCCTCGCCTTCGTGGAGGATGTTTTCTCCGACTGCGACGGCGCGGAGGATCTCGATCTCGCTTTCTCTGGCCCACTGCGTATCTTCCAGCATCACGACGGCGTCGCTGCCTGGTGGAATCATGCCGCCAGTGTGCACGACGATCGCCTGGCCCTCTTCGAGTTCCTGCAGCGCCGGCTTGCCCATATCGACTTCACCGGCGATCGTGAGATACGCCGGAAGACTGGGGTTTGCACCGAACGTATCCTTTGCACGCAGCGCGTAGCCGTCCACGGTAGAACGATCAAAGGGCGGCAAAGGGTGGGGAGCGGCGATCGTTTGGCACAGAACGCGATCGAGCGCCTCCGCCGTCGGCACCGTCTCGGGAGCCGGGATTCCATCCTCGGGGATTGCGTGCAGGAGTTTTTCCAACGCCTCATTCGGCGGGAGGAGGTTCAAAAATTCAGGCATGCTTATGTGTACAAATACCCAATCAACTGCAGGTACACCGCCAGGCTGAACAAGCCGACGGCGCTGAAAGTGAGGATGCGCCAGCGGGCCGGATAACCGCGGCGAATGCGTTCCATCTGCCATATCTGCGCCAGTGCCAGCGGTAATGCGATCAGGGAGCCGAGCGCGACCCGTTGGGGTAAAGTGTAAAAAGAGGCTACGCCCAGAAAGATGATGGCGAAGAGGATGGCGATATCGTGCAGGCGCATCGTCGTGGACCAACCCAATCTGACCATCAGCGTGCGCTTATCGTGTTTCAAGTCGCTTGCGTAATCCGGAAGTTGGAGCACGATCATCATCGCAAAGTGCAAGGCAACCAACGGAATCGTACTCATCAGAAGCAACCGGTCCAGTTTGCCGGACTGCGCGGCAAAACTGAAGCTGGGAACCAAAAAGGCGACGAGGATCGAAGTCGTGACCTCGCCGTAGCCCGAACGGATCAAGCGAACGGGTGGAACGTTGTAATAGAATGCACCGAGGAAGATTAAAACCAGAATCAGCCAGGCAATGAGGGGAAATAGTTGGCGAAATACCGAGATGGACGCCAGAGTGCCCGCAAATGCAACACAGGCCACTGCGGCGTAGAGCGCAACCTGGCGCGGCAGACCATCCGGGCCCAAGACGCCGCTCCCGCCGGAAAAAGGCGTCCGGTTGGGATTTTCGCGGTCCGCACTCGCGCCGTAATATTCATTCAGATAGTGGGTCATCAATTGAATGGTTGTAATCATCCCCTGGCCGAGCAGGTAGCGACCGAGATCGACGGGGTAGTCCTGGAACGATGCTATGGCGGCGCCGAGTCCGAATACCAGCGCACCGCCGAGAAGAAAGATGGGTCTACTCAATTTAAATAAGAGACGCAGGGATTTCAAGTCGATGGTCATTGAAGGGTCTCGGTCCTGCATTTCCTTGTCATCTTGTCTGGTCCTTGCTGCGCTACGAAACAGACCACGATCAGGATCGGAGAAATACGCTACAGCAACCGGTTGCCACCGTCAACGACCAGCGTTTCTCCGGTGATAAAGTCGTTCTCAGCCAGAAACAGCACCGCTCGAGCGACATCGCGGGCATCTCCCCCTCGCTGCAGGGGAAGTTCGTGTGTGATCTCCCGCCAGCGATCTGCGTCCATCGATTCCGGCTTGGCCACGGGTCCGGGAGCAATCGCGTCGACCCTGATCTTGGGCGCCAATCGCAGTGCGGCCACCTGGGTCAGCATCTCGAGCCCCGCTTTACTTATCGAATGAATCGGTTGGCGATGCCAGGGACGCTGCCCGGCGATGTCGGTGATGTTGACGATCAAGCCGCCCTGCGATTGCATACGCACCGCCGCCTGCTGCAGACAGAAGAATGCCCCTTTCAAGTTCAAGTCGATGGTCCGAGCCCAATCGGTTTCGTCCGCCGTAAGGAGGTCATCCGCTTTCATGATTGCCGCCGAGTTGACCAGGATGTCCACGCTCCATCCAACCTGGTCGATGGCTTCGAAAAGCGCAAGTATGCCCGCATGCTGGCTTAAATCTGCTCGAATCTTGAGGCACTCGACGCCGAGTTTCCCGATTTTCGAGGCGGTTTCATCAGCCTGCGCTGCAGATGTATGGAAGTGTACCACGACGCGGCAGCCGCGCTCGGCGAGTGCGAGCGAGATCGCGCCTCCCACCCGGTGCGCCCCGCCGGTAACGATGGCCGTTTTCCCCGGTAAATCCATCAGGAACCTCCACCCAGTATGGCGATCATCCGGCTGCATTGCAAAAAAGCCAACGCTTCCAACTCGAGGTCGTTGGATTCTGTCGCCGGAGGGACGATCATCACGACGCCGCCATAGCCCTCGATGCGGAACAGCGCAATGTCGGACATCGTCTTTATCCCGCTGATTCCCAATTCTAAATGCATCGCCGCAGACTTCTCACCGATCACCGGGAAATCTTGGAGCACTTGGAGATCGACCTCGACACCCATTTCGTACAAGCCCAATTCGTCGAACTTCTCTTGCATGATCCCCTCGAGATCGTCGAGGGACAGATCGAAGATCAACTGGCTTGCCGGGTTGGCGAAAGCGAATGTCGCCGAGAGGACGGAGCTCCTTGTCTCTCGATTGGTGTAGAACACGGCTCCCATGGCGTCGATCCCTTCATCTTCCAGCGGCAGGTACTTCACGTCCTTTTTATCGTATTCAACTTGCTCGAAGCCGGGCGGCAGATCGCTGCGTTGAATCGTGGTCGAAGTGAGGGTGATATTCATGGAAACGTCGGCCCTCGTCGGTGGAGAAGTACTCGTTATTACTGGCGTGGGGCTGAGCGTTGTCGTGGGACTGGGTGTGACGGTGGACGTCTGTGTGGGTACGAGAGTCTGTGTTGGAGTCCACGTTGCCGGCATGGGCATTTCTTCCGACGTTGGGACAGATATCGCCGCTGGCGGCGGCTGTATTGTGGGTTCGACAGGTATTCTCGTGGGGGACGGCGTCGATGCGCAAGCGGGGAGGAGAAGTAAAAACGCAAGCGGGCAGCACGTTCTTCGCTTCATGATTCGTTACCTTTTCGGCGGATGAGGTGGGAAATGAAAAATTTCAAATTAGCCGGGCGTTCTGCCAGACGACGAACGAAATAGGGATACCACTCGCTTCCAAAGGGGACGTAAACGCGGACGGGATATCCCGATGCTGCCAGGCGGTTCTGCAGATCGGGCCGGATTCCGTAGAGCATTTGGAATTCGATCGATCCCTTGGGCATGTCGATCGTTTCAGCGTGATGGACGGCATGCGCGATGCGTCTTTCATCGTGCGTGGCGATCGCCGTAATCGGAGGGAATTTCCCGCTGGAAGCAGGCCGTTCGGCGGTGGATTTGGCAAAATCGAGCAACTGACTGGATAAGTGGTCGAAATTGCGGTCGACGTCTGCCTTCCTGGGGAAGGCGACTTCAGCGGGTTCGTTATAGGCTCCCTTGCATAGACGAACGTGCGCGTGCAAGTGTGAAAGGGCGTTCAAGTCGTCCTGCGTACGAAAGAGATAAGCTTGCAAGACGAGCCCGACGTTGTTTGGGCCGGAACGCTGCAGCTCGCGGAAGATTTCGAGTGTCCGATCGACGGTGGACGAGTCCTCCATGTCGATGCGCACCATGATGCCGAAAGATGCGGCCTGGGTGACGATGACGCGGATGTTGTGCAAGCAGCGTTCGAAATCCACGTCGAGCCCGAGTTGGGATAATTTGACAGAAATGTTCGATTGAAGATTGGTGTCGGCAATGCGTTGGAGCATGTGAGTGTAGTCATCTCGTGCCGCATCGGCCTCATCGGCGTTGGTGACGTTCTCCCCCAGATGATCCAGTGAGGTAAACATGCCCTTCTGATTCAACCTGCGCACGACTTCGCAGGCTTCGTCGAGCGTTTCTCCGGCGATAAAGCGAGACGAAACCCGCCGGGCCAGCCGCCAATTTCTGACGATTCGGCGCGCCCAGCCGGCATCAGAAAGATACAACAAAATCGTTCGCAACACGTCAGGCTCCCCTGCTTTCTTCCGGCGGATCGGCAGTCAGGCAAGATCCGAAGGAGAAAGCAAAAAACGTGAGTCCGGCTTCCAATATGCGCATTTGAAGTTCAGCGCGGCGAACCGTTGAATTGTGAGCTATGTGGTAGCTGCGGGGGATGTCGATGCGCAGCATCGATCGATCCTGGTCTTTGAAAACATCCTGGCCGTAGTCGACAACCGGCAGTGGCTGTCCGTCTTGAAGGATTTCGATCTTGAGCGGGCTGTGTTCGGAGCGTGTGTAACCGTCGACTTGGGGACTCGGCGAGAGTACGGCGTATACGTCGGCGGCGTGGTAGGGTAAGGCGATCGTTCCGTTTTCGCCGGAGAGAGTCAAACCGTCGTTTTTTAGCCGCCAGGTACCAGCGATGTAAAAATGCCCGTCGGTAAGATCGCCCGGCAGCGAGAATTCTTCCGCCTTCTCGTCTCGCGGTAGGGGGCTGCCGAGCGCGTCGACGTGGATTTCCTGTGTGGTGGGAATGCAAACGGCATTGGGGGCATCTTCAGCTTCGAGCAGCGGCGGCAGTTGAACGGCGGGATCTTTATCCCGCAGCAAGGTCTGGATAATGCTCTCGATTTGCGTGTAGTCATGATCCCCTGCGTGCGTGAATCGGATGTAACCCTGCCCGTCGATCAAATAAATCGTCGGCCAGCAGCAGTTGGCGTAGTTCGTCCAGATGTGTTGGTCGTTATCGAGGACGACCGGCCATCCTATGCCCAAACGTCCGATGGCCGCCTTTACGAATTCGGGTCGCCGGCCGAAGCGGAATTCGGGTGTGTGCACGCCCACGATCGACAGACCGAGATCGGTGTAGCGTTCGTACCATGCCCGCAGGTAGGGCAGGGTGCGCAGGCAGCTGATGCAGGTGTACTCCCAGAAATCGAGCAGGACGACGTTGGGCCGCAGGCTGTGCAGCGACACCTCACTGTAGGTGTTGAGCCACGTCGAGGGTGGAAATTCTGGCGCTCGTACACGAGGATCGTCGAGGTCCATCATCTGACATTGTAGCAACGAATGAACAAGAAATCGACTCTCGTGGCTGCGAGTACATCATGGAATATTGGTAATGACATTGCGGAATAATGGAGTGGTACAATGCGTCTCTATGTCGAAAAATATTCAGGAATCTACATTACACGGAACATCATCATTAACCATGGATGAAACCCGACCACATCGTGCAGGCAGGCAGCGGCGGAAGTCGTGCTGCCTGACTTTGATCGTCGTCCCGGGTTTTTTCCTCTGCCTGGCATTGGCGGTACCGTTATTGATCCCAATGCGTACGAACATTCTGCTTCTGGGCATCGATCGCACGCCGCAGGGAAGCGTCGTTGGCCGAAGCGATACGCTGATCTTGACGTCTATCCAGCCGACGAAGGGAGAAATCGTCATGCTTTCTATCCCACGCGATCTGTGGGTCACCATTCCGGGTGTGGGCGAGAATCGCATCAATGCCGCACACCTTTTCGCTGAAAATGACCAGCCTGGCACAGGGCCAGCTGCAGCACTGGATACCGTGCAACATAATTTCGGTGTGGACGTGGGCTATTACGTACGCATCCAATTCGAGGGTTTGCGTACCTTCGTCGATGCTCTGGGGGGGATCACTCTTGAGTTGGATTCCGTGATGGGAAAATTCCCGCCGGGGGAGTATCTGCTCGACGGCGAAACGGCGTTGGCATTCGTGCGCGATCGGTCGGGTGGTGATGATTTCTTCCGCATGGGGCACGCCCAGATTTTCATGCGTGCCACGCTGAAACAACTACTCGATCCGCGTGTCTGGCCGCGCTTGCCAGGCGCGTTTTTCGCCATGCAGGATTTCGTGGACTGCAACGTTCCCATCTGGCAGATGCCGCGTTTGCTGTTCGCTTTGGCGCGAACAGGGGTCGAAGGAATCGAAATGCGTTCGATCGACCGCACGATGGTCACGGGCACGACGACCGCGGAAGGAGCGCAGGTGCTGCTGCCGGATTGGTCGGCGATCAATCCGCTTCTGTTAGAGTTGTTCGACCAGTAAGCCGCTTCACCCAGGTTAGGCCAGTGACCGAACTTCAAGGTGACACGCGTTCTTCTGCAGGAGACGAAAGACAAAATACCGGGGAGCCAGGCGATTTTAAAACGGCGGATGTGCTCAGCCTTTCTGCCGGGCATTGGATTCACGACACGTACTCGGCTTTCCTGGCGCCGATGCTGCCGGCGCTGATCGATAAATTCCTGCTTTCCAAGACGGAAGCCGGCTTGCTTTCGGTTTTCGTGCAGGGCCCTTCGATCCTGCAGCCGTTGATCGGTCATATCGGCGATAGGGTCAGCCTGCGCTACCTGGTGATCCTGGCGCCGGGGGTCACGGCGACGATGATGAGTTTGTTGGGCCTCGCGCCGGCCTACGTTATCCTGCCCATTCTGCTGCTCGCCGCGGGATTCAGTTCGGCGAGCATCCACGCCATCGGGCCGGTCATGGCGGGACGCGTATCGGGAAAACGCCTTGGACTGGGCATGAGTTACTGGATGGTCGGCGGCGAGTTGGGGCGCACGATCGGACCGATCTTGCTGGTCGCAGCGATCGGCTATCTCACGCTGGAGGGCCTGGCGTGGTTGATGTTGGGCGGTTGGATGGCTTCGGCGATGCTGTTCTTTCGTTTGAAGGACGTTCCCGGCCGCCCGGACGAAGTGAGCGAACTGCATTGGAAGCAAACCCTGCGGGAGATGCGCACGTTGATGCTTCCGCTGGCGCTGTTCCTTTTCTTGCGTGCCTTCATGAGCGTCTGCCTCACGACGTATCTGCCCATATTCCTGAGCGATGAAGGCAGCGATTTATTTCTATCCGGTTCGGCGCTTTCGATTCTGGAAGGCGCCGGCGTAATCGGCGCGCTGCTGGGCGGGACGTTGAGCGATCGCTGGGGGCGACGCAGCGTTTTGTACATCTCCATGCTGGCGACACCGCTTTTGACGCTCCTGTTCCTTTCCTGGACGAACTGGATGCGTTTCGCCGTGCTGGTCCCATTGGGACTGGTTTCGCTGTCGACGACGCCGGTGTTGATGGCCATGGTGCAGGAATCCTATCCGGATCGTCGTGCCCTGGCGAACGGCGTGTTCATGGCAACCAATTTTCTCATCCGTGCCGTGGTGGTGATCGTTTTAGGTCTCATTGCGGATGCATACGGTTTGCGCTTGGGATTCACCATCAGCGCGGCGTTAATGCTGCTCGGCACTGCGGTCGTCTCGCGCCTGCCGGGAGATCGAAAGGCGATCCAGGTGTCTGCGTAAGGTTGGGCTGTGCAAGCGTGCATCGACAGCGCTGGTCTTGCAGTCGACTTGTGTACCTCAGCGGAAAGATCCAGTTGCGGTTGTGCACCTGGATACAACAGGCCCGCGATCTGCCGAACCCCCAAAAAGCTGATGCGAGCGTTCCTCGCAAATTACACTTCGACAGAAATCCTCGTCTCTTTTCCTTTTGGAATAGCGAAATACTTTCGTTTTCCGCCAAAAGACAATTTGTATTGACCATAAAATCCGGAAAAGTGAATTTCGCCCTTGTCGTTCGTCATTACTTTCGTAGGTGATACCCACCATTCTCCTTTGATCAATTTCATCAATTCTTCGTAGGCGGGTTTGGCAGAACCATCCTTTCGCAACAAGCCTGCTGGAGCATTGAGCCAACCACCATCGGACGAATCCCACCAGGTGATGCCTTCCACTAACGGATGGGCGAAGAGCGTATTGTAATGTTGAATTGCTTGTTCTGCCTGGCGTTCCTCACCTTCAGGTGTTGTAGGCCAGTCAGTGACCTGGTAATCATTGAGATCCACGATCTCCGAAGGCATGAGATGACCTGAAACCAATGTAGTCTCCGTGAAGTGAATGGGGAGATTGAATCGCTCGAAGTTTTCCAACACCTTCAAGGTTTTCTCCACGCCCCACCAACCCTGATGCATGTGGGATTGGATACCGATCACATCAAATTGGATACCGGCTTCAAGACATCCTTCCACCAGGATGTCGTAGGCGGACGAAATGTCAAAGTCGTTGATGAGCAGGGTTGCGGTGGGGTTGGCTTTCCGCGCCGTTTTGAACATTATCCTGATCGTTTCGATGCGGCTCAGTTCCTTGCAAAGACGGGTGATACCGTTATCATATTTCTCGAAGACGGGCATGATAACAGCTTCGTTGACGACATCCCACATATCGATCAAGCCACGAAAATCTGATACATCTCTTTTAATTCGGGCTGTCTGTGCTTCCAGGATTTCGGCGTTGCTCATCTCGAGGAGCCAGTCGGCGGTGACGGTGTGCCAGCAGAGAGGATGTCCCTTTGGGAGCAAATTGCGATCGATACACCAGCGAGCGGCATTCTTGACCTTCTCTGTGATGGGGTTGCCCCTCTGTGGCTCGAAGCGTGCCCAATAGAAGGGGAGTGTTGCGGCGTTGAATAGAGTCGTGATTTTCTCTGCGCGTCGTTCGGCACGTTCCTTTTCCCGACCAATATATTCACTGTTTGTCAGCGGAATTATGTCGAAGGCGGCTGTGCCGAAGAGAAAACTATGGTTGGTTTGTTCTACGGTCACCTGCTGGTTTGCGAGCGGTGCACCATCTGATTCAAGTAGGGTAAGGATTATATCGGTCATGCGATTCTTTTTTATATCGCAGTTCATGGTTGGACTCCTGAATGATGGATGACAAGCTTTGTTGGAATTAAATCAGCCCTCGGTAAAGGTCGAGGCGGAGAGGGAAAAAGCCAATCCCTGGCGCAGGGTAAATCGTCCGAAATCGTAATCAATACTATGGATCAATCGTCTGGATTGTGCCGTCTTCGTCGTATGTCAGTTCGGCGACTTTAATGTTACGTTTATGGGTCACACCTTGAGAGAGGGTACTGTCGTGATAGAAGAGATACCATTTGCCCTGAAATCTAACGATGGAGTGGTGGGTGGTCCAGCCGATGACAGGATTGAGGATGTAGCCCCTGAATGTGAAAGGACCCGTGGGGC
>DAOUEE010000153.1:0-5914 GCA_034430695.1 Anaerolineales bacterium
AGCGCGCATCAATCGCACTGATGAGGTCGCGGGTTCGAATCCCGCCAGGTCCACTCCCGGGCCCATGGCGCAGTTGGGAGCGCGCCTCAATGGCATTGAGGAGGTCGTGGGTTCGAATCCCACTGGGTCCACCAAATCATTTGAATATCCGGCTTTGGCAGGAGTAGTAGGCCATCCGTCAGCGAGTCGGGGAAGGTGGAAGCCCGGCAAGGCGGTCACGGGACGCCGCAGAAAAAGCTGAACTCGCCTGCCGTCCATTTTGGACGGGCCCTCCCGGCGAACAGAGTAGTCGAGAGCGGGAATCGCCCGTTAGCGCGATCCGAGCAGCCCGATGACGCTGGCAGGCACTCTTTACCAAACGGTCGGGAAGCAGGGTGGTACCGCGGAGCGCACCTTCGTCCCTGAACGGACGAAGGTTTTTTTATGAAGCGGAACGGGATTATCCGAGAGACGTTGTTCGTTTGGAGGATGTCGATGGGTAAGAAGAAGGAAGCGCAAGAAAGCTCCCGGGAGCGTACCTGGATCGAGCGGTACGATCCCGGCGAAATCGAACCGAAGTGGCAGGGGAGATGGGAAGCGGATCAGCTCTATAAAGCAGAAATCGATCCCAAGAAGAAGAAATTCTACTTCCTGACCATGCTTCCCTACACATCGGGCGACATGCACATCGGGCACTGGTTCGCCATGACGCCTTCGGACGCACGCGCCCGATACCTGCGCATGAAGGGCCTCAACGTTGTGTATCCCATCGGATTCGATGCCTTCGGTTTGCCGGCCGAAAACGCGGCGATCGAACGCGGCATCCATCCCAAGGAATGGACGTACAAGAACATCGCCAACATGCAGCGCCAGCTGCGCAGTATGGGCGCGATGTGGGATTGGTCGCGCCAGGCGATTTCCTCCGACCCGGAATATTACCGTTGGACGCAGTGGTTCTTCCTGAAAATGTACGCGAACGACCTGGCCTACAAGAAAATGTCACCGGTGGATTGGTGCCCCCACTGCAACACCACGCTGGCCCGGGAACAAGTCTGGGGCGAGGACCGGCACTGCGAACGCTGCAAGACGCCGGTGATCAAGAAGAATCTCGACCAGTGGTTTTTCCGCATCACGAACTACGCCGATGAGCTGCTCGACTTCTCGACGATCGATTGGCCCGATCCCGTGCGCATCCTGCAGGAAAACTGGATCGGGCGCAGCGAAGGTGCCAGCGTGACTTTCCAAACTGAAGACGGCGACCCGATGCCGGTGTTCACCACGCGGCCGGACACACTCTGGGGTGCAACCTTCATGGTGCTGGCGCCGGAACATCCCCTGGTGGAGAAGATCACCACGGCGAATCAAGCGGAAGAAGTGGAAGCTTACGTGCATCAAGCGGCGCGGCAGGCGGACATCGAACGCGAGGCGGTGGATAAGGAGAAGACGGGGGTCTTCACCGGCGGCTACGCCATCAACCCGGTGAACGAGAAACGCATTCCAATCTGGATCGCCGATTACGTCCTGATGACCTACGGAACCGGGGCGATCATGGCCGTTCCCGCCCACGACGAGCGGGACTTCGAATTCGCATTGAAATACGGCCTGCCGATCATCCCGGTGATCGATCGCCCAGACGGGCTGACCAAATCGGTCGCACTCTCGCAAACCATGAAGGACGGATTCGCCGAAGCGCTGGAAGCGGAAAAAATACCCTTCGAGATGCGTGATGGCATGTTCGAGATCGAGATCCCGCTCGCTAAAGTCGCCAATTACATCGAGATCGCAAAGGCATACATTGAAAGCGGCGCCTGGATCGAAATCGTGGGGACGCAGTGGATGTTCATCTTCCAAGACGAAGTGATACCCTGGGATTCCGCCGAGGCGGATGAACAGATCCTGGCACGCTGCAAGAGTCTGGAACCCAACGTGAAGGATAACCGTTCGGTCATGGAGATGCTTTGGGGCGTGGAGTTTTATCGGGATGCACTCTACCACGCCGAATATGGCACGATGATACACTCCGGTCCGCTGAGCGGAACGCCAGGTGAAAGTGCCGTCGACACGACCAACGCTTATCTGGAGGAAAAGGGCGTCGGCAAAGCCGCGGTGAATTACCGCCTGCACGATTGGCTGATCTCGAGGCAGCGTTACTGGGGCGCGCCGATTCCCATGATGTACTGTGAGAAATGCGGCATCGTGCCCGTTCCGGAGGATCAGCTGCCGATCGAACTTCCCGAGGACGTGGAGTGGAAGCCGACAGGGGAAAGCCCGCTGAAATTCCATCCCACCTGGAAATATACCCAGTGCCCGAAATGCGGCGAGCCGGCGGAGCGCGAGACGGACACGATGGACACCTTCATGTGCTCGTCGTGGTACCACCTGCGTTATCTCAGCCCACATTACGACAAGGGGCCGTTCGACCCCAAGGAGTACGATTACTGGATGCCGGTCGACACCTACACCGGCGGCATGGAGCACGCCACCATGCATCTCATCTATACCCGTTTCTTCCACAAAGCCAATCGGGACATGGGCATCACCGAAGGACCCGAGCCGATGCTGCAGCTGCGCAACCAGGGCCAGATCCTGGGGCCGGACGGCCAGCGCATGAGTAAATCGCGCGGCAACGTGATCGATCCCGACGAACAGGTGGCGATGTACGGCGCAGACACCGTGCGGGGATATTTGATGTTCGGGTATCGCTGGTCGGAGGGCGGTCCCTGGAGCCCTGAAAACATCCAGGGCGTGGTGCGCTGGTTGAATCGGGTGTGGACGCTGGTACTCGAAACGGCGGACGTCGAGCCGGGGGACGAAAAACCGGAGCAAACCCGCGACCTGACGCGCAAGGTACATCAGACGATCCGGCAGGTGTCTCACGATCTTGAGCATTTCGAGTTCAACACGGTGATCTCCGCCTTGATGGAACTGACCAACGCCATCTACGAGGCGAAGGACGCCGGACTGGCAGACACGCCGGGTTTCAAGGAAGCCGTGGAGACGCTGCTGCTGTTAATGGCGCCGGAGACGCCGCACATCACCGAGGAATTGTGGGCGCGTCTGGACAAGCCATATTCCATCCACCTGCAGTCATGGCCGCAGTTCGATCCCGAACTGGCGAAGGAAGATGAAATCACGCTGATCGTGCAGGTCAACGGCAAGCTGCGCGACCGCATCAACGTTCCGGCGGGAATCAGCGAGGAAGATGCGAAAACGCAGGCGTTGAGCAGCGAAACCGTTCAACGCTTCATGGAAGGCAAGCAGCCGAAAAAGGTGATCGTCATTCCCGGCCGGCTGGTCAACATCGTCGTGTAATCGATCTGCTTGCGATTTCGTTTCCTGCGTAGACATGCCGTAAGGGCGGCCCGCCGGGCCGCCCTTACTTTCGTCTCGTTGCCACTTCACCGACCTCGACGTACAATCGTGATCGGTCCGAAATCCAAAAGGTGAAAAACATGATGATGAAACGCGACGTATTGATCGCGGACGACGTTCCTGCGGCCATCGGTCCGTATTCGTTGGGGATAAAGACCGGGGACCTGGTGTTCGTATCCGGAACGCTGGGAGTCGATCCGCAGAGCGGGGCGATGGCATCCGGTGGAATTGAGGCACAGACACGCCAGGCGCTGGTGAATATGTCCGGAATTCTCAAATCGGGTGGATCTTCGCTGGAGAACGTGGTCAAGACGACGGTCTTCATGCAGGACATGGGTGAATTTGCCAAAATGAACGCTGTTTATGCGGAGTTTTTCCCCAACGAACCGCCGGCCCGTTCGACGGTGGAAGTGGCGGCGCTGCCCAAAGGAGCGGCGGTGGAGATCGAGGCCGTCGCCGTCGTGGGTGGGCTGTTGGGGGATTGAGGATGCCTCGAGTGTACGGTTCCTGTAGTGATGCGAGCTGCAGGTCTGGAGGGTAAGGCATGACGGGCGAAAAGATTCTGGTCGTCGACGATGAAGCCAACATCATCGACCTGGCGCGCATGTATCTGGAAAGAGACGGTTTTCAGGTCTGTGCGGCGGCCAATGGCGCGCAGGCGCTGCAGGAAATTGCCAGGCAAAAACCGGCGTTGATCGTTCTGGACATCATGCTCCCCGAGATCGATGGTTTCGAGGTTTGCCAGCGGGTGCGGTCGGAATCGGACGTGCCCATCATCATGCTCACCGCCCGTGACGATGACGTGGACAAGATCGTGGGGCTTGAATTGGGCGCCGACGATTACATGACCAAACCATTCAACCCGCGCGAATTGGTGGCTCGTGTGAAAGCGATTCTGCGCCGCATGGATCGAGCTCCGCATGAGAGCACGGTCCCTTTGGAACTCGGCGACCTGTGCGTCGATCCGGCGCGTCGGGAGGTTCGAGCCGCTGGGGAAGCCGTCGATTTGCGCGCCAAGGAATTCGACCTGCTGCTGGCGTTCTGTGAGAATCGCGGCATCGTGCTCACGCGCGAGCAATTACTCGAACGGGTGTGGGGCTTCGATTTCTACGGCCAGACCCGCACCGTGGACGTGCACGTGGCCAACCTGCGCAAGCGGCTGTCGAACAGCAAGCAGGTGCGTATCGAGACGGTGACGGGCGTGGGATACAAATTGGTGTGTGAGTAATCGCATGCTTCGCTCCCTGCGTTCGCGCTTGTTCCTGACCTTTCTGCTGTACGCCGGGATTATCGTGATCCCGGTGGTTTTGAGCCTGATCTTCGTCGTGCTCGCCAATCTCGAACGGCTGGAGTACCGGCGCCTGGAGGTCTTGCGCGGCACATTCGACGTGCAGCAAGCGAATGTGTTGGCCGATGTCCCTCCCGATCGCCTGCCGCAGTTCTTGGACCGCGTGGACCAGCAGGCCGACGTGCGGATCATGATCCTCGACGGCAAGGGCAGCGTACTCGTTGACAGCCGTCCAGGGGCACCCAAGATACCGCAGGACATGTGCCAGAAGATCGGGCAGAGCGACTCGGTCGAGCGAGGCAAGTTTGGGACCCTGCTTTCGGGCTCGTGGATCTTCGTTTCTACCCGCATACCCAACGGGCGCTGGGTCGTCCTGGCGGTACCTTCGAACTCGCTCAGGCGCTTGTCCACATGGGGAAATGAATTGATTCAGCCGCTGCTGCGAATGGGGATTCTGGCGCTGGCAGTCTCCGCGCTGCTCGCCTGGTTGATTGCCCGCTGGGTCGCCGCGCCGTGGAGCAAGGCGGCCGGCGCGGCGCGTGCAGTCGCAGCGGGCGATTACGAACAGCGCATCGAGAGCGAGGGACCGCTCGAGGCGGAAAGTATGGCGCTGGCCTTTAACGACATGGTTGCCCGCGTGCAGTCCAGCCGCCGGGCGCAGCGGGATTTTGTGGCCAACGTCTCTCACGAGTTGAAGACGCCGTTGACTTCGATCCAGGGCTTTGCGCAGGCCATACTGGACGGAACGGCGGAAGACCGCCAGACCATCGAGCATGCGGCACGGGTCATTTTCGACGAATCCGATCGCCTGCGGCGCCTGGTTGAAGATTTGCTGGACCTGGCGCGTCTCGATGCCGGACAGGTGGAATTCCAACACGAAGCGGTAATGTTGGAGAAGCTTGTCCAGCGTGTTATGGACCGGCTGGATCTGCGTGCGCGTGGAAACAAAATCGAGCTGCTCAACCAGCTGCCGTCGCTGCCGACCATCATCGGGGATGGTGATCGATTGGCGCAGGTGTTCACCAATCTGATCGACAACGCCATCGATCACTCGCCGGAAGGAGGCAAGGTCACACTCAGCGCAGACCTGGAAAATGGCTGGGTTTCCATTCACGTGGCTGACCAGGGTCCAGGAATACCGGCGGAAGAACTCTCTCGGATTTTCGAGCGTTTTTATCAATTGGAGAGATCCCGCACCACAGGAAAGAAACGCGGGGCGGGATTGGGCCTGGCGATTTCGCGTGAGATCGTACAAATGCACGGCGGCCGTCTCGT
>DAOUEE010000154.1:0-56268 GCA_034430695.1 Anaerolineales bacterium
GTGAACGGCGATCACAACCACATCGGCGGTACGAATCCCGGCGAGGCGAACATCATTGCCGCCAACACCAGCATCGGCCTCGATCTGTACTGCGGCGCGGAATACAACCAGGTTTACGGCAACATCATCGGCAGCAACCTTTCGGGAACCATGATCATGGGCAACCAGTACGGCCTCACCATCATGGGCAGCACCAATACGATCGGGGGGATCGGCCCCGGAGAAGCGAACCGCATTCTCTTCAGCCACGAATCGGGTATCAGCCTGTATGCGCTGGCGCACAAAAACCGCATCAGCGGCAACGAGATCGCCTACGGCCGCACGCAGGGCATTCTGGGCACGAGTTCGATGGGCTTTCCCGAATCCAACACCTTCAGCCGGAACAGCATCCACCACAACCGTGCACTGGGAATCGACTTGGAACCCGCAGGTGTGACCCTGAACGACCCGGGGGATGCGGACATCGGACCCAACACGCTGCTCAACTTCCCCGTGCTGCAATCCGCAAACGTCAATACGGCCGAAGGAGACGCTTGCCCGGGCTGCAGCGTGGAGATCTTCATCGCCGATTCGGGCAAAGGTGCTTTCGGCGAGGGCATGACGTATGTGGGGAGCGGGAATGCCGATCCGGGCGGTCATTTCACGATACCGCTGAGCGGGGTTGGTTTCTGCGATCCGCTCACCGCCACCGCCACAGACGGCGCCGCCAACACCTCCGAATTCGCCAAGAACATCCTGGCCAGCTGTCTTACCCTCGTATTCCCCTGGCCCGACCTCGTCTTACTGGCGTTCATTTTTGCCGGTGCCCTGGGCAACGGGCGCCGCGGCCGGGGCAGATCGCCTGGCCGATTTGCCGCCATAGGCGGTGTTGCTGGCGCAGTATTTGGCATCGCCCTGCTGACCCTGTGCAGTGCGCTTCCCAACGTGCACCTGGAACTGCTCCCTCCCAAAGGGGAATCGCATAACGAACCACTTTGCAGCGAGCTGCTTCTATCGGACGGGTACGCGCCACCGGCCGGAGCCGTGTTCCAAACAAGCGAGGACCCGCTGCTTTCCTGGACGCCGGGGGCCGGCGCCATCGACAGGATCGTCTGGCAGGTGGAACTCAGTGCGCCTGACGGCTCGGTTTTGAGTCAAACGACGCAGGAGACTGGCGTCGCCTTCAGCAGCTTCGCGGTTCCCGCTCAGCCAGGATTTTACCGCTGGCGCATCACCGCCGGAGAAGGCAGCGCCCCAGGAGTCCTGGGGAAAGCGTTATGTTCACCGACTTCGTGGATGCCGTTTTCCTTCGAAGGATCGGAGCAAGGGGAAACACCGGAAGAAACGCCTTCCTCGACGCCGACCTCGACCCCCACGCCGGCTCCCACGGATGCGTCGTCTGCATGTGTCTACACCGCGCTGCGAAACGCCAACTGCAGGGCTAGCGACTACGTGGAATCGGATCAATTGGCTATCCTGATGCAGGGAGAAAGCGCTGAATTGTTGGCCTTGAATCCCGAATTTACCCACGGCAAGTTCGAACTCGATCACGGGCAGTGCTGGATCTGGTTGGGACTGCTGGAAGGTCCGGAAAATCCGTACGGCACGTGCGGCGTGCCGGTCGTCGATCCGCCTCCGCCGCCGACCGCGACGCCGCAGATTTGCACCGAGGAATTGAACGAGGAAGATTGCATTGCGAGTGGGGGCACCTGGTCCGGTGGCGTGACGGGCGCTGCGGGATGTGTATGCCCGTAACGCCTGGCGAAAGCGAGTCGTCCTGCAAATGAAGGTGACATTCGCGCGACGGCCCTCTTGTCGAAACAGACAGGTCAATGTAGCATCCTGATCCTAACTGCTGGTCATTCACGGCTAATTCCATGTCCGGCATACGGAGAAGAAGATATCAAAATGAAGGAGACACCAAGATGAGCCTTCCGACTCGAATGAAAACAACTACTCTCGTCCTGATGCTTGCAGCAAGCATGGTCCTTTCGGCGTGTCATTTTCCCGGAATGGGCGCCACGCCGGATCTATTCGCCACATCGGCTGCGCAAACCGTATCCGCCCGCCTCACCCAGCCGGAAGTTCCCGGCAATGTGGAAACGACAGAGCCTGCACCACCCGTGATCGCTACGACCGAAGCGCCGCCAACGGAAGAACCGCTTACCTCAACGGTTACGCTCACGCCCACAATCACGCAGACCGCCATCCCCTGCGATCGCGCCGGTTTCGTTTCCGACGTAACCATCCCGGACGGGGAGGAATTGCAGCCCAATGAGAGCTTCACCAAAACCTGGCGGCTGAAAAATAGCGGCTCGTGCACCTGGACCTCCAGCTACGCACTCATTTTCGACAGCGGTGATTCGATGAGCGGACCTGCATCCAAACAGCTCACCAGTGGAACCGTAGCGCCCGGCGCCACAATGGACGTCTCCGTCGATCTGACGGCGCCAAGTTCACCGGGAACGTACAAGGGTTACTGGAAACTGCGCAACGGATCGGGAGTGAATTTCGGCATCGGAACGAGCGGGGCGAATCCGTTCTGGGTCGAAATCAAGGTCGTTCCCAACACAACCACGGTCACCATTCCAATGAAAGAAATGGAAAGCGGACAGGTGGAATCCACCGGCTCAACCGGTTTTGGAAGGTATGTGGGTGACAGCCACACGGATACATCCACGCAAGCCTTCGTCAGCTTCGATATCAGTGCGATACCATCGGACGCCATCATCACCAAGGTTACGACGAAGGTCAGCAGCTACAATAAAACCGGAGATCCCTTCGGTGATCTGGGCGCATTATTCGTCTTCAAGGATGATTACGGCAGCCTGGATGCAAGCGACTACGTCGGAAGTCTTCCGGGGAGCGGCCGGCTGATGTCCTGGTCTTCGACATCGAGCCTGGGAACCGAGACCGCCGACAACGATATGGTCAACGCACTGCAGAGCAAGGTGGGCAGCAGTCGCTTTAAATTGCGATTCCAGTTCGCCGATGACACCAATGGTGATCACGGCGCCGACTATCTGGAACTGGTCACGATTGTGATCAAGGTTACCTACTACACACCATAAACACGCGGCGTCAGGATGTAAATCCCCGTCGAATTCATTCTCGGCGGGGATTTGTTATGTTGCACGGGGAATTTCGAACCGACTCATTAACCGTACCGTAGCGATGCGCCAACCGATCCCCACCCATTTTTCACATAACCTCCAGGATCGGAGGATCGTTGAAACGGTGTGTGAACTATGCGCAACGGGCCACTTGTCAAAAATGACAGCTCACTGTAGCATCCTGATACTGACTCCCGGCTTTGAATGACCGTATCCAAAGCAGGTTAACGGAGAATAAGATTTCAAAATGAAGGAGACACCAAAATGAGCCTTCTGACTCGGATAAAAACTACGACACTCGTCTTCATCCTTGCGGCCGGTCTGATCCTTTCGGCATGCAATTACCCCGGTATGGGCGCTACGCCGGATCTGTTCGCCACATCGGCCGCTCAGACGGTTTCCGCCCGACTCACCCAGCCGGTGGGGCCCGGCAACCTGGAAACGACAGAGCCTCCGCCGCCCGTGATCGCCACGACCGAAGCGCCGCCGACGGAGGAACCCCCCACGCCGACGAAAACGCTGACGCCCACGATCACGAATACAACCATCCCCTGCGACCGAGCCGCCTTCGTCACGGACGTCACCATCCCGGACGGGGAGGAATTGCAGCCCAATGAAAACTTCACCAAGACCTGGCGCCTTAAAAACGACGGCTCCTGCACCTGGACCTCCAGCTATGCGCTCATTTTCGACAGCGGCGATTCGATGAGCGGACCTGCATCCAAACAGCTCACCAGCGGGACCGTCGCACCCGGTGCGACCATGGACGTCTCCGTCAATCTGACGGCGCCGAGTTCTCCGGGCACCTACAAAGGTTACTGGAAACTGCGCAACGGTTCCGGAGTTAATTTCGGCATCGGCGCAGGCGGCACCAATCCCTTCTGGGTCGAAATCAAAGTCGTACCCAACACGACCACGAAAACGATCCCTCTCGTCGGTGGTGAAAGCGGTCAGATTACGAAAAGTGGCTACATCTCCGGGGATAAAATTGCCGGAGATAACGGATCGAACAATTCCTCCCAGGCTTTCCTTAGCTTCAACATCACCGGAATCCCGGCGGATGCCGTCATCACGGACGTCGTCATCGATCTCGGCGATTTCACCGTGACGGGGACGCCGTTCTCGGCTTTGGGGGAGCTCTTCGTCTTCAAGGACGATTACGGCGGCATGGATGCCTCCGATTTCGTCAGCAGTACACCCTCTTCCGGCCGCCTCATTGCCTGGAGTTCAAACTCGAGCCTGGGAAACGCCGTCGCGGACAACGATATGGTCAACGCCCTGCAGACCAAGGTGGGATCGAGTCGATTCAGGCTGCGCCTGCAGTTCAACAAACAAACCGACAACGACGGTGCAAGCGATTTCCTGACTTTCAACACGGTAATCCTCAAAGTAACTTACTACACGCCCTGACACTACACAGCCGATAGCTGTGAATAATCCCCGCGAATCATCCAACTTCGCGGGGATTTTCGCTCTCCGTTGAGGAATTTTCTGTACAAATGCAGATCGTATTCCGCCGGTGGAATTGGCAGATTTAAAGCACGCGTGATAGATTCAAGCTATGGTTGCGAACGTGCTCGTTGTAGAAGAGACGGAAGAATTCGGGTCTTTGATCCGCAATACGCTGGAAGACACCGGGCGCTATCAGGTGTCGCTGGCGATGAACGCAGACGAGGCGATCGAGATCGGAGACCGGGAAAATATCCAGTTGCTGATCATCGACTTCGATCTCTCCGAATCCGATGCGCCGGCCTGTATTCAACGCATCCAATCCGCCAATCCGGACTTGGCCATCATCGCCATTCCGCCCAATAACGATCCGCACGATCCTGCCTTGTCCGGTCTTCCAATCCGCGGCGTACTGACGAAGCCCTTTTACCTTCCTGAACTCAACGAGATCGTCTCCGCAGCGATAGACCTGCCAACGCAGGCTGTGGAAACGGAACAGATCCAGGAATCCTTCCCACAGGAGGCCCCTTTCAACGAGGTCACGGACGCACCAGCACCCTGGACGGACGACCCGGATCGGACCACGCAGTCCCTCGCCAGGTTACGCGACGAAACGTCGGCCGAAGCGTTGATTCTCCTGCACCACGGCAAGCGATGGGCACAAACGGGTGGGATAAACCCGGATCAAGCCGAGGGACTCGCGGACAAGATCGCTGAAATCGGAGTCGGCGCAGGCGCCCGCGGAGCCATCACCACCCTGACTCGTATGCCGGGCACACAACGGGACTGCATCCTGTACGCCAATGGTTTGATGCCGAATTGGATTTTGGCGCTGATCTATCCCCCCGGCACGTCATTCGGGATCATCCGCCGCCAGGCCAGGCACACCGCAGATAGACTCAAATACAGCGATCTGGCTGACCACGAGGAAGACCTGCCTCCCATGACGATGTCCGCGCCCGATACCGCACCGATTTCTGCCAGGGACGAAGAAGAACCATCGTTCGATGAAGTCTTCGCTGCGGAGCCAGAGGTCCAAGAGATGCCGTTTTTCGAAGATCTCGACCTGCCCCCTCCGGAGCCGGACGAAGCGCCCGCAAAAGTCGACGAGGGCCGGATCGAAGAAGCGGACACTGTCGCAGCGATTCCTGGGGATTGGGTGCCGGAAAAACCCAAACCCGAATCCCACCTGCCCTTTCTCGACGAAGGCACCTTCCCGAGTATGGACTCCACACCGGCTGCGCAGCAACCGATCCCGCTGCCCGACGCGGAGTACTACCTTCCCGTCACTGCAGTACTCGTCCCTCGATTCCCGGAGCACCGTCTGACGGGCGCCCTTGCGGAAAATCTGCAGGAATGGGTGATTCGTCTCTGCCTGGCATGGGATTGGCGTGCGGATCAAGTGTCGATCGAACCCGATTATCTCTGCCTGACGATGAGCATTTCCCCGGAGACCGCGCCTTCGAACGCGGTGCTCCGGCTTCGGGATGATCTTTCGCAGCGGATACTCAACGCGTTTCCGGAATTTGTAGACGACCTGCCGTCTCGACGATTTTGGGCGCGCAGCTACCTGCTGATCACCGGTGGAGCACCACCAGCGGAACGACTGCAAGCCTTCGTCAAAGCCACACGCAAGGGCCAGGGGATCGAAATCTAACTCCCGGCCTACCCCATGAATTGCGCCTGGTGCTACAATTTAATACCTCGCCGATCAATCCAAGGGAGCGTTCAGGATGACTACCCAACCCCGGTTATTTCTCATCGATGGCCATGCGCTCGCATACCGCACCTACTTTGCACTGACGCGTGCAGGCGATCCCTCCCGCTGGATAACGAAATCCGGCGAGCCGACGGCCGGGACGTACGGCTTCGTTTCCGTACTCCTCTCGCTCCTCGAACGCGAGAAACCGGAGTATCTCGCCGTCTCTTTCGATACCGGCCGCACGTTCCGTGACGATTTGTTCGGCGAGTACAAGGCTACGCGCGAAAAGATGCCCGACGATTTGCGCCTGCAAATCAAACGAATCCGGGAGATCATCGCGGCCTTTGGAATTCCCATTCTCGAAGCCGAAGGATACGAAGCCGATGACGTACTCGGCACTGTGGCTCGAAAAGCGGCAGCGCAGGGCGTTCACACCATCATCGTCACCGGTGACCGCGATCTCCTGCAGCTTGCCAACGAGAACGTGACCATTCAATTATCCGGCCAGAAACTTTCCGAAGCGACCGACTACGGACCGGAACAGGTTCGCGAACGCTACGATCTCGATCCCAAGCAGCTGGTCGACCTGAAAGCCCTCGTCGGCGACAACAGCGACAACATCCCGGGCGTGCGCGGCGTGGGAGAGAAAACCGCCACTTCGCTGCTCCAAAAATACAAAACCCTGGATAACATCTTCGCCAGCCTGGAGGAGGTTCAAAGCCGTTTCCGCAGTAAATTGGAGCAGGGCCGCGATGATGCGTATTTGAGCAAGAAGCTGGGCCAAATCGAAACGGACGTGCCCATCGAGTTCAACCTCGAATCATGTCGTGCGCAAGCCTATAACCGGGATGAAATCGTCGACATTTTTCGGCAGCTCGAATTCCGCACCTTGCTCAACCGCATCCAAATCGACGAAGACAGCGGCGAACATCAGATGAGCCTTTTCGTCAGCGATCAGCAGGGCGGAGGCACAGATACCCGGACCGTGCACACCGTCGACGATGCCGAAAAACTCGAAAATCTGATCCGGCGCCTGAAAGCGGCTGAACGCGTTGCGTTCGACGTCGAAACGACCAGCACAGATGCGATGCAGGCTGATCTCGTCGGAATATCGCTCGCCACCCAACCCGAAGAGGGATATTACATCCCCGTCGGGCACATCGCTACCAAAGTCGGAGCGCAGCTGCCGTTAGAAACGGTCATGGAAGCCTTGCGCGGGCCTCTGACCGATTCCGGCAAGCCCAAAGTGGGACACAATCTGAAGTACGATTACACCCTTCTCGCCCGCAACGGGCTTCGTGCTTCGCCGCTCGCATTCGACACCATGTTAGCCGAGTGGCTCTGCGATCCCGCCTCCCGCAGCCTGGGACTGAAAAACCTGGCCTGGATCCGCCTGGGTGTGGAAATGACGGAGATTGAAACGTTGATCGGCCGTGGAAAAAACCAACGCTCCATGGCTGAGGTGCCCATTGCGGAAGTCGCGCCGTACGCCGCAGCGGATGCCGAAATCTGCCTGCGCCTCCTGCCGATCCTCGAGAAGGAACTAAAAGAGAAGAACCAGACGAAATTGTTCCAAGAGCTTGAAATGCCGTTGATTCCCGTCCTGGCGCAGATGGAGATGACGGGGATCAGCCTGGACATCGACTTCTTACGTCAATTTTCCAAAGAATTACAGCAGCGGATGGCGAAGACCGAAGCCAAGATCTTCGAAGAAGCCGGCAGCCAATTCAACATCAATTCGACGCAGCAGTTATCGAACGTGCTTTTCGATGAATTGAAACTCGACCCGCCCGATCGCGCCCGCCGCACGGCTTCCGGTCATTACTCTACCGCCGCCTCGGTGCTTGAAGAATTACGTGACGCACATCCGATCGTCGATGACATACTCGCCTACCGCGAAATCGCAAAGATAAAATCCACCTATGCCGACGCCTTGCCCCAAGAAGTCAATCCACGAACGGGTCGCGTGCACACGTCCTTCAATCAAACCGGTTCGGTGACCGGCCGATTGGCGTCATCGAACCCCAATTTACAAAACATACCGGTGCGCACCGAAATCGGTCGTGAAATCCGCCGGGCTTTTATCGCTGAGAGCGGCCACACTTTACTCAGTGTGGACTACTCTCAAATCGAATTGCGCATCGTTGCCCACATATCTGAAGATGAAGCAATGCTGCAAGCCTTTCGCGACGATCAAGACATTCACAGCACCACAGCGGCGGCGATCTTTGGCGTCAAACCCGAAGACGTAACGCCGAATCTACGCAGACGGGCGAAAGCGATCAATTTCGGCCTGATCTACGGGATGAGTCCCTTCGGGCTCACCCGCACCACGGATCTGACCCTCGCGGAAGCCGAAAACTTCGTCAAGGCATATTTCGATCGATTCCCTGGCGTGAAGCGGTATTTACAGGATACTCAAGACAAGGCGAAGAAAGACGGCTACGTCTCGACGCTGCTGGGTCGAAGGCGATACTTCCCGCAGTTGGCCGCAGGATCTGCCGTATCCGAACAGACTCGCGCCCGGGCGATGCGTGAGGCGATCAACGCCCCGATCCAGGGCACGGCGTCCGACATCATCAAAATCGCCATGATACGCCTCCCGCAGGCACTGACCGAACAGAAATTGAAAGCCGACATGCTGATTCAGGTCCACGACGAGTTGGTGCTCGAATGTCCGCAAAGCGACCTTTCCAAAACCACCGCCGTCGTCCAAAAAATCATGCAAGACGCATTCGACCTTCGCGTACCATTGAAGACCGATGCCAAAGCTGGAGTGACCTGGGCGAGCATGAAACCCGTAAATTGATGCCAACGGAGATGAATGGCATCAGGATTGGCATAATTTTCGTCAGATCGTTCAGCGACCGAAGATGACTTATGCTATACTCGCCTCGCCTTGAAATTTAATCAGGTGAAGATCGTCGTATGACTGATCAGTTAAAGCTTTTCGAAGAATCGATGCGCCTTGGGCACTCTGCGGCCTGGGACCTCAAGTGGGACCGGGCAATCGAGTTCTACCGCAAGGCATTGGTGCAGCTGCCGGAAGATCCTGGTGCGCTCACCAGTTTGGGATTGGCACTGCTGGAGACCGAGCAGTACAAGGAAGCGCTTTCGGTCTACCACAAGGCAGCGAAGGTCACTCCCAACGATCCGATCCCACTCGAGCGCTGCGCAGAGATTTTCGAACGCCTGGGGCAAATTAGCGACGCCGTCATTCAGCGCAACGCTGCGGCGCAGCGCTACCTGGCCCGAAAGGATGCCCAGAAGGCCATCGATAACTGGATTCACATCGCCCGCCTGACGCCGGACGACCTGCACACGCGCTCCACCTTGGCACTCACGTACGAACGGACCGGAAATGCCCGCCAGGCGGTGTACGAATACATCAACGTGGCGTCCATATTACAAAGGGCGGGGAACACCGAGCGCGCCATCGAAGCCGTACAGCGTGCCTTGCGCCTCGTCCCCGGGCATCCTGAGGCAGGCAAAGCCTTGCGTGCTCTCAAGGTCGGTGAAAGCCTCGCACCGCCCTCACAGCCGCGCGGCGCGACCGCACCGCTGCGAATGGCTAAAGTCCAGGAATACATCAAAGCGGAAGCCGTGGAGACGGAAGTAGATGACGACGAGGTGGCAGATCCCGAAGTCGCAGCGCAGCGCGACGCACTCAAGATTCTGGCCGGTCTCCTGTTCGATGAGCCAAGTGGGGACGATGAAGATGATCTCGGTGAGGCGGAGGATAAATCATCCGGCCTTTCCGCCATCACCGGAGGGCTGAGTATTTCGGGCCGTAAATCCGTCGGTCAACCCCAGATGTACCGTTATCTCGGACAGGCGATCGATCTGCAAACACGTGGTAAAAACAAAGAAGCCATCAAGGAATACGAACGAGCCATTAAGGCCGGTTTGGATCATCGTGCGGCGCATTACAACGTCGGCATCCTGTTCAAGAAGGCCGAGGATTACCAGGCTGCTAAAAAGCATCTTGGTGCCGCTTTAGGCTACGAAGACCTCGATCTAGGCACCAACCTCGCCCTCGGTCGGATCGCGCGCACGGAGAAAGATCTGCCCGAAGCAGCCAGGTACCTGCTGCAAGCCCTGCGAATCGCCGATTCGCTGTCCGTTGATTCCAGCCAATCGTCATCCCTGAATCAGTTTTACGACGCCATGCTCGTTTCCCAGGAAGAAGGCAACGAAGAAGAACTGGATCGTATCGTTGAGAGCACGCTCAACTTCCTCAGCGGACCGGATTGGATGCGGCGGCTTCGTCAGGCGCGCATGCAATTGGAAAGCGAGGGCGCGGAAAGCTCGGCCGTCGTTCCGATCGCCGAGATGCTCGCCGTGGGCGGAACGGACCGGGTGCTTCAATCGTTGGGCCGAATCGACGATCTTCTCGTCCGCGAATTGTACGCCGCGGCCATGGAAGAAGCGATGCTGACGCTCGATCACGCACCTTCCTATCTGGCGCTCCACATGCGCATGGCTGAAATCCTGATCCGCAGCGGCCGTCGGGAAGCCGGCCTGGAAAAAATGGGGATCGTCGCCGAAACGCATCGTGTGCGCGGTGAAATTCCCCAGGCAGCAGATGTCTACGCCAAGATCATCCGCGAAGCCCCGGTCAACATTCCAGCCAGGAACCGCTTGATCGAGCTTTTCGTCCAACAAGATCGACACAAAGAGGCGCTAGAACATTACATCGATCTGGCGGACATCTATATGCAAATGGCAGAACTCGACTCGGCCAGAAAAGCCCTGGCATCAGCGCTCAGCCTGGCGCAGGATAGCTCTGTCGACCGCGAATGGTCCGTAAAAATATTGCGGGAAATGGGCGATATCGACCTATCTCGCCTGGATTGGCGCCGTGCACTGCGCGTCTATTCCCAGATCCGCACCCTGGATCCAAGCGACGAGAAGGCGCGTACGAACGTGATCGATCTGAATTTACGTCTCGCGCAGGACGAACAAGCCGCTCAGGAATTGGATGGTCATCTGGAATATCTCGTCCAGCACGATCGCGGTCAAGACGCCTTGACTTTCATCGAAGACCTGGCGCGCGAGCATTCCGGGAAAAGCATTCTGCATGAACGTCTTGGCGAAGCTTACCTCGCCGCCGGCCGCAAAGCCGATGCGATCGCACAATTCGACGCACTGGGTGAGATCCTCCTCGACGCCGGGCATACTGGCGAAGCGATTCGAATCATCCAACGCATCATTACTCTCCAACCCCCCGACATCGAAGGGTATCAAGAATTGCTCAACAATCTGAGGAATGCCTGACGATCGATAGAGGTAAAGCAAGATAGGTTTCGAACGTGACGGATTTATTAAACGAACTGGAATTATTCATACTTCGCTTCAATTGGCTGAGCTTGATCGATATCTTGCTCGTCACCGTGGTGATGTATCTGCTCCTGCGGCTCATGCGCGGTACGCGAGCGGAAATCTTGCTGCGCGGTGTGATCCTGCTCACACTCGCTATCGCTCTGATCACGCTGGTGCTCGACCTTCCAGCTTTCTCGTGGCTGCTCCAAACTTCTTTGCCGGCGCTGATCGTCGCGATTCCCGTGATCTTTGCCCCCGAGATCCGCCGTGCGCTGGAACAAGTGGGAAGAGCAGGAGATTTCTTCATCCTGGGAACGCAGCCCAGCGCGATCGAAAATATGATCGACATCGTCTGTGGCACTGCCCAGCGGCTTGCGGAACGCAGATTTGGCGCATTGATCGTTATTGAAAGAGAAGTGCGGCTGGATGAATACGTCGAAACCGGTATTTCCCTCGACGCGAAATTAACACCCGAACTTCTGCTGCAGCTCTTTTTTCACAACACTCCGCTTCATGACGGCGCAGTGATCATCAGGGACGGGAGACTCATCGCAGCAGCGTGTGTGATGCCGCTCTCCTCCAGCGGCACACTTTCGAGATCACCGGCGCACCATTTCGGCCTGCGCCACCGCGCTGCACTGGGCATCAGCGAAGTCAGCGACTCGGTTTCCGTCGTCGTGTCGGAAGAGACGGGATCAATCTCGATCACCCACAACGGACGTATGATCCGGCGCCTGGACCAGAATCGCCTGCGCAACATCCTGACCGCCTTTTTTCAGCCGCGTACGACCAGCCGGCTCCCCGAGTGGCTCGACCAATTGCTTTTGCGTTTCCAACATGCAAGCAGCGAAGCCCAGGGAGACTGAAGCCCTCCATGTTGACTTGGTTCAAGGAGAACTTCGGGACCCTTCTGCTTTCGCTGATCCTGGCCATAATGGTCTGGTTCATCGCCGTCAACGAAGATGATCCCCGCGTAGAACACCCGCTTTCCGATCCGGTCGACATCCAATTTACCGGTATACCAGATGGCTTTCTGATCATCAACCCGTCTGCCACGCAAGCAGGCGTTACGCTCCTGACGACGCAATCGATCTGGAACGAACTGTCGGATGCGGACATCCGTCTGGTAGCGGATATGTCAGGGTTGGAGCAAGGCACGTACAAGGTACCGCTCCAGGCAAGGCTTACGCGACGATTGGTCAAAGTAACGGAGATCGCACCGGAATACGTGATCGTCACCCTGGAAGTAAAAGAAACGAAAATACTGCCGGTCCAGGTCGTGACGCTGGGCAGCCCGGCGCTGAGCTATACCGCCGAAGACCCGGTCGCCGAGCCTCGAAACGCAACCATAGTCGGACCCGCTTCCGCAGTGGCGCGCGTGGTTGAATTACGAGCCGCGATCAACTTGACCAACCGCCAGGAAAGCCTGGATCAACTGGTGACTCTCAGCGCCATGGACGAAAACGGTCTCGAGGTGGACAATGTCCAGATTTCCCCCGAAACCGTGCGCGTGCAGGTCCAGATCACGCAGCAACCCAACTACCGCCTCGTTTCCGTCATCCCCAAGATCGAGGGCCAGGACGAATTGGTGGAAGCCGGCTACCTGGTAACCGAGGTCACGGTTACACCTCAATGGGTGACGATCTTTTCCTCCGATCCCCAGGCGTTCGAAGACCTGCCGGGGTACATCGAAACCGTTCCGCTGGACTTGTCCGGCGCCGTGGACGATGTCGAGCAGCAACTGCAGCTCGATCTCCCTCCCGGCTTTTCCCTGGCGTTTGAACAGAGTGTGACCGTCAAGGTCGACATCGAACCCCGCACCAACTCGATCACCATCAACCGCCCGTTGGACGTACGCGGCGTCGGCACCGACCTCTACGCCCTGCTCTCTCCCGATGAAGTTTCCATCATTCTCACGGGTCCGGCGGCGCTGCTCAACACGCTGCAGCCGGAAGAAATCATGGTGGTCGTCGATGTGACCGATTTAGAACCGGGGACGTACCAGATCACACCGCAGATCATCGGTATTCCTGAAATCATCGACGCCAGCGGCCCCATCCCGGCCACCATTCAAGTCACGATCAGCGCAACTCCGCTGCCGACTCCCACCTCAGAATCATAAGCGCCGATGTCCAAACCCGTCGTTGCCATCGTCGGACGCCCGAACGTCGGTAAGTCCACCTTGTTCAATCGCCTCGCAGGCGAACGCCTGGCCGTGGTGGACGACAGGCCCGGCACCACGCGCGATCGTCTCGTCGCCGAAGCGGAATGGGGAGGCATCACTTTCGACATCGTCGACACCGGCGGGATCGATCCTACGGACATTCGCAGAAGCGAACCCTTGTCTCTGGACTCTGCAGACTTTATCGACCAGATACGTACCCAGGCCGAGTTGGCCATGCGAGATGCGGACGCCATCCTGTTCATGGTGGATGTCGAGAGCGGGGTGACACCGGCGGACGTGGAAGTGGCAGAGAGGCTGCGGAAACAGCAGGGTCTGCAGCGCGAGATCCGGCAGCCGCCAATCCTGCTCGTGGTCAATCGCTGCGACAACGAACGACGGCGTGCCCGGGCGCACGAATTTTATGAACTCGGCATGGGTGATCCGATACCGATATCCGCCCTGCACGGCAGCGGCACCGGCGATATGCTGGACCTGCTCGTGGACGCCCTGCAGTTCGAAGGCGTACTCGAAGACGATGAAGATACCTCGATCAAGATCGCCATCATCGGCCGCCCCAACGTAGGGAAATCCAGTCTGTTGAATCGTTTGCTGGGGGAGGAACGGGTGATTGTATCCCCTTTACCGGGTACTACCCGGGACGCCATCGATACCAGGCTCATCTACCACGGCACGCCCCTGACATTGATCGACACGGCGGGGATTCGCCGCAGAGGCCGCATTCAATCCGGTGTGGAACGGTATTCCGTCCTGCGCGCCTTGAAGGCCATCGACCGCGCGGACGTCGTCCTGCTGCTCGTCGATGCCACGGAAAGCGTCATCGCGCAAGACACCCACATCGCGGGCATGGCGATCGAAGAAGCGAAGAGTGTCGTCGTGATCGTCAACAAGTGGGATGCGATAGACAAAGATTCACACACCATGGCTGCCTTCACGGAACACGTTCGGCAGGCATTGAATTTCATGGACTACGTCCCGGTCCTCTTTATCTCCGCCAAGACAGGTCTGCGTGTCGGACAGGTGATTCCCACAGCTTTGCAGGTGCAGGAAGAGCGGCTGCGCCGCATACCGACCGGTCAATTGAATCGTCTGCTGAGGCAAGCGCTCCACGATTTCCCTCCACCGGCCAGAAAAGGCAAACGCCTGCGTATTCGCTATGCATCTCAGGTGCGTACCGATCCGCCCACGTTTCTTTTCCACGTCAACGACCCCAAGCTGGTTCACTTCAGCTACGTGCGCTATCTCGAAAATTGCATCCGCGCGGAGTATCGATTTCTGGGAACGCCTCTGCGCCTTTCCTTTCGAAAACAAGCCTGAAGGATCGCTTACCTCCGCCTCGCGCCTCCCCGAAATGTGCGCAGCCTCGATGATGATATAATTTGTTGCGATGTCGAATCCTTACTCGTTCAACCACGAAGCCGGATGGCAGACCCCTGCTCCGGAAAAGCCACAGAACCGGATCATCCGCTACTTCGGTGAGTTTTTACAGACGGCTTTGATCGCCCTGCTGCTTTTTCTGGCCGTCAACCTCATTACCGCACGCATTCGCGTCGAAGGCATCAGCATGGAACCGAGCCTCCACGACGGCCAATTCGTGGTCGTAAACCGGCTGGCCTATCGCTGGCAGGAACCCATCCGCGGAGACATCATCGTCTTCTACTTCCCTCAAAATCCCTCACGGCGATTCATCAAACGTGTGATCGGCTTGCCCGGGGATACAATCGACGTTCAATCCGGTCATGTGTATGTCAACGGAGTCTTGTTGGAAGAACCCTACATCGCCGCTCCGGCGAACTTCTCCGGCGAGTGGCGCGTCGGCCGCAACGAGGTCTTCGTTCTGGGAGACAACCGCAACAACTCTTCTGATTCACCGGATTGGGGTGGATTGCCCATCAACGAAATTATCGGAAAAGCGATTTTCGTCTATTGGCCGCTGGACACCGTCGGACTGATCCCGCATTACAATCTCGTCGGGGCCGCCGAAGAGTAATAATGGTCACTCGCCTGAACCCCGTACGTTGTGCTAAAATCGAAACATAGAAACACCTAGCGATTTGACCCAAATGGGAATCTCAGTGCATAATTCAGTGGCATTGATTTCTACCCGTTAAGGACAGGTAGATTGGTGGTATGTCCGACTCTGGAATAGAATACGTCGTTCGATGAAGCTGTTTACCGTCAATTCCACCGGAACGGAACGATGAGGATGAGAGATTAAGTGTCTTAGGACACATCTCAAAGGACATTCGCATGTCTGAGGCGCAAGAAAAAGCGGCATCCCCACGTGTATTGGTGATCGCGGACGTCGAAAGCAATGCAGAAGCGCTCATCGATCGTGTCTTTCGCCCTGCCGGGATTCAGGCTTCGACCTCAAACACGGATGGTCCACCACCGGACATCCTCGTTCTCGACATCACGCAATTACGCGGAGATCCGCTGGCGAACTTACGCAACATGCGTGCACAAGGTGAAGAAGCACCCGCCATCGTACTCGCGGCTCACTTCCCCCATTCCCGCATACGAGACATGTTCCGTCTCGGTGTGAATGACTTTTTACTCAAACCCTACCGCTCAGAAGCATTATGTCAAGCCATCCACGACATGGGTGAAAGCCGTTCGATCGAAGCAAACACCAAGATACTGGCGAGAAGACTGGAGGGGATGCGCGAGCAATTCCGACGGCGATCGGAGGAAATTCGCCTCCTGACCGAGATCGGCCGCGTGGTCGTCAGTCTTGGCGACCTGGATTCCATTCTGCGTCGCGTTGTGGAGGCAGCCGCCTTTGTGACCGACGCCGAAGAAGCCAACATCTACCTGGCCGAACCGGGCACCAAGGAATTGGTGCTGCGTGCCACGAAGAGCATCAACGAACGGCATGCCACATTGCAGCGTTTGCGCGTCGAGGACACGTTGACGGGTGAAGTGTTCACGACCGGAGAGCCGATGCTGCGCCAGCCTTCCCTGGAAGGCGGGGCGATCAAGGTTCAAACGGGTTTCATGGTGCAATCACTTGTTAAGGTTCCCATCCGAGCGCGGAACAGCATCGTCGGCGTGCTGGGTATTTACAACGGCATCACCCCGCGCCGATTCAGTCAGCATCACCTGACCTTGTTGATGGCGCTCGGTCACTGGACGGGCGTGGCACTCGAATACGCCAATTTGATGCGGGTGGCAGAAAACCCGGCAGCGCCCAACCAGACCCTCACAGCCGTACCCAACGATCTGATCGAAGGTCTCGATAAATGTATTCAAATCATCGAACCGATGATCAACGGTGCAGCGGAAGCATCGAGTAGAGAACAGCGGCGAAACTTGAACGAACTCCACAGGAATCTACTCATGCTGCGCGCCATGCCCATGGCGACGCTCGACGTCGAAGAAGCACAAGAAATGGTCGACCTGCCCGGTATTATGGAACAGGTTCTCCGGGAAATGCGGCGTCCGGCAGCACGCAGAGGTTTGGAGATTATCATTGACGAAAGCCCCCCTCTGCCTTTATTTCGCGGCGATAGCAACCGAACCCATCGCATCATTCAAACGCTCGTCGCTGCCGCGATTCGGCGAACGTCGCGGGGTCGCATCGTTCTCGAAGCCCATCGCGTCGAAGTGCTCCGAGGTCGCAGTACGAGCATTCCCATCCCGAGGCACATCCAACTCAACGAAGGGCTGTGGGCCATCGTGAGAATATCGGATACGAGTCCCGGTCTTTCACCGGATACGGTCCACGCGCTGACGAAAGAAGAAATCGATCCGTCCGCCGGACAGATTGGACCGGGGCTTTCCTTAGGTGAGATTCGAATGATGCTTGAAAGCATGAACGGCAGATTGTGGTACGAACACACACCCGCAAGCACCAGCATCGTATTCTCCCTTCCAATAACCTGATCGGAGCGGGACCATGAATGGAAAACCAACGTCCGTCGAGGTCTACACTGCAACGCACAGAATCCTGGGAAGGGTCCAGGCGGGACCTACAGGTCTGTTCAGTTACATCAACATACCAACGCGCTCCTACATCGAGATGGAAGGCGCGCATCTTTCGCGCCTGCACCAACCGTCCAAGTTGATTGCCCGTCACCCTACGCTGTGGCTGGTGAAGAGTGAAGTGGTGGTCATTCTGCTCAGCAGCCGCTCCGAACTCGGCGCGGCGAGCTTCGCTCGAGGGGGCTATACGAGTAAAATTCCGCATTGGGTACGTATTCTCATGGGGGGCTACGAAATGCGTGGCATGGTGGAGACTTCAGGTAAATTCAATTTCGGTTCGATCATGTTCGAAGGCGATTCGTTGTTCATCCCCATCTATCACACTGATTTCAACGCCATCCTCTTCCCCGCAGTCCGGACCCGCTCACCCGTCGGCTTGATCAATCGCAAGATGGTCAATGGTATCGCCCTGCTGCCCAAAGATGAAATTCCCCAGCCGAAGGACGACGCCGGATAATCCGTAAATCTGCGACTCGGGCGATGGATTTACGCCGGACATCCGGGCACGGATATCTCTTGTACTCTATCTTGGAATAACGTCAGGTGAGCTGACGGTCGATCCCGCTCGAGTTACATCGACTCTTTGACGATCTTCACCCCAGCGCTCGCGCCGATTCGCGTTGCTCCGGCAGCGATCATTTGCTGTGCCTGAGTGTACGTGTGAATCCCGCCCGCGGCCTTCACCCCGATTTCAGGCCCCACTGTGTGGCGCATCAACGCCACGTCTTCGACGCTCGCCCCACCCGGCCCGAAACCCGTCGAGGTTTTGACGAAATCCGCCCCTGCTTCCACCGCAATCTGACAGGCGATTTCCTTCTCTTCGTCCGTCAGCAACGCGGCTTCGATAATCACCTTGAGGATGGCTTCGCCTTTGTGACAGGCGTTCGCTAGTTCAGCCATATCCTCCTGCACAACCTCCAACTGGCCCGATTTAAACGCACCGATATTCATCACCATATCCACTTCGTTTGCCCCGTCCCGCAGCACCCGTTGTGTCTCGAAGACCTTGACCTCCGTAGGCGTGGCGCCCAACGGAAAGGCGACGACCGAACACACCAGACTATCTGTCCCCCCGAGCAGCTGCGCGCACAGTCTAACAAAGTAAGGATTCACACACACCGAATAGAAATGATATTCCACGGCTTCGTCACAAAGCTGCCGGATTTGGTCCTGGCTGGCATCCGCTTTGAGCAGTGTATGGTCGATGAGGCGATTGACAGGCACCTGGGTCGTTTCTTCATTCGTCACAGCGCTACCCTCCAATAGATGGTAATGGGAAGCATGCACTTCTGTTTTCGGATTCTCATTGGCGATTCTATTCCGTACTGCCCATAACAGGCAAGCATCTCGGCCTGGTTCGACCGGCTCGCGGCGCAACTCCCAACAGCAAAGCGGAGGTGAACGAAAGAAGATTTGAAGTCCTGTGGAAGCGTTTTTGGTTTCGGCGCGGTTTTAGGTTATCATTCGGCTGATAAAATGAATCCAGGGGGATGCAATGAGGTTGTTCTGTTTCAGCATGGCCTGGCTGGCCGGAATCGGCATAAGCCGGGCCGTATCGATTGATTCCATACAATGGTCTGTACTTGCGGGAATTTCGCTGGCCGCGCTGCTTCTCTTCCGCCGCAATCTGCTTTCCCGGTCCATCTTTTCACTCACCTTGCTTTTTTCACTGGGAGGGTTGCGGTACGTAACATCCCTCCCCAGGATCTATACGAATCACGTCGCCAGCCACAACGATCGCGGAATGCCCGTCACGATCGAAGGCATCATCGTCACCTCACCCGACCTGCGCGATGCGTACACGGGTTTGAAAATCGAGGCCCAAAGGATCCAAACCCTGGACGGCGAACTGACCCGAGCGATAAAGGGCAGATTCCTGGCGTACGTGTCTCCGTTCGAGGAATACAGCTACGGGGACAGGGTTCGCTTGACGGGATTCGTAGAGACACCTCCCGTCTTCGAGACGTTTTCCTACCGCGAGTACCTCGCCCGTCAGGGAATCCACAGCTTGATGCAGGATCCCGAAATCGCCGTACTGGAAAAGAGGGCGGGCAATCCGCTCCTTCAGGCCATATACGACTTCCGCGGGCGAGCTTTAGAAGTCGTGCAAAAGATATTTCCCGATCCGGAAGCCTCTCTGCTCGCCGGCATACTGCTGGGTATCGAAAGTGGTATCTCACCCGAAGTGCGTACGACGTTCGACAAAACTGGCACGACGCACATTATCGCCATATCCGGATTCAACATCACCATCATCAGCGCCCTCTTCATTTCGCTGTTTGGACGCTGGCTGGGCGTTCGTCGGGGCGCCGTCGCTGCCGGGCTGGCGATATGCCTATATACCATCTTCGTCGGCGCAGACGCAGCCGTGGTGCGCGCGGCGATCATGGGCGGCTTTGTCTTGCTGGCGAACCGCATCGGCCGGCAGACGCACGGCATGGCTTCCCTTGGAGGCGCAGCGATCGTGATGAGCATCATCAATCCGAGCGTTCTCTGGGACGTGGGATTTCAACTGTCTTTTGCGGCCACCCTGGGCCTCATTCTCTACGCCGAACCTCTCCAGGATTGGTTCGTACGCACAGCCGGCAGATGGATAGAGGATAGCCTTGCAGAGCGCCTCGCCGGACCCGTCGGTGAATACGTGCTCTTCACTCTGGCCGCGCAGCTCACCACGCTGCCCCTGATCGCTTACTATTTCCGCCGCATCTCGCTCGCGTCGTTCCTCACCAATCCCGTGATCCTGCCGGTCCAACCGGCGGTGATGATCCTGGCGGGATTGGCCACCCTGACAGGCTGCTTGTGGCTTCCGTTGGGAAGCGCCCTCGCCTGGGGCGCGTGGCCTTTCGCCGCGTTTACCATCCGAACGGTCGACTATTTCTCCCACTGGAACGCGGCCAGCTTTTCCCTTGGCCCAGTGTCGATTTTCATCGTCGCAGGATTCTATCTGGTGCTCTTCACCGCCACCGCGATTCTTCGAGTTCCGGCGGAGCGTCACCCCCACCTGGCGTGCGTCCGCACGCGGCTGGAATCGCTGCGCCCTTCGAAGATTGCAACGCTGGCTGCTCTTGCCGTTCTGGCCGGGTTCACCTGGCGCGGCGTCGTCAACCGGCCCGACGGACGTCTGCACCTCACCATGTTCGACACGGGCGGCGGCGACGCCATACTGATCCAGACCCCCACCGGGAGACACGTCCTCATCGACGGCGGCAGCAGCACGATGCGTCTGTCTACTGCGCTGGGTCGACGGCTTCCACCACTCGCAGCCCACCTGGACTGGCTCGTGGTCGGAGGGACAAACGAAGAACAGATCACAGGATTGGCAAGCGCCGTCGAACGATTTTCGATCGGCCGCGTCCTCATTTCAGGGGATCCGAGTGGCCCGGCCTACAGCAAATTGATCGACTCCCTCATGGAAATGGGCGCCGACATCCGCTATGCAGTCCGCGGGCAGATTCTCGACCTCGGATCGGGGGCACATCTCGAGGTCATCGAAGTCGGCCGGCGCGGCGCGATCTTACGGGTTACTTATGGGCGGGCCAGTTTCCTGCTCACGCCAGGGGCGGATCTCGCATCGGTCGAAGCGCTGCAGCAGAACCGGAGCTTTGCCACCGTTTCGGCGCTAATGCTCGCAGACAGCGGATATGGCGCGGTAAACCCGACCGCTCTTATTTCCCGCCTGCAGCCCTGGCTGGCTCTGGTTTCCGTGACGGCCGGGAACGAGCGCAACCTGCCCGACTGGCGCGTGCTCGAAGCACTGGATGGAACGACGCTTCTGCGTACCGACCAACATGGTTGGATTCACTGCTTCAGCGATGGGGAAAACCTTTGGGTCGAAGTCGAGCGAACGCCAAACTGAACCAGATTTAGATGGACGATTCAACGCTGCAAGATGGTTTTGCGCCCTTCGCTGCTCATGCTACAATCTCGGCAACTTCGTACCGCAGGCGGTGCATGATGCAATTGACGAAACGTCTTCCCATCCTTCTGATCCTCTGCCTGGCGGCGTGCAACGCGCCGATACAAACGCGAGCGACAGCACCGACAGCAACACCCGAGCCCACGGAAGCTCCAACGGAATTGCCGATCGACACCATCGCGCCCTCCCCCGAGCCGGCCGAAACGACCCATCCTTTCAGCGGACTCGGGCAGATCATGTTTCTCGTAACGCAGGATGGCAAATCCGACGTGTATGTCATTAACGCGGACGGAACCCAGCTCACCCAACGGCTACCACCGATCGAAGCGATCTCGGAATTCGACTGGTCGCCCGACGGCACTCAGCTCGCCGTTGTCAGCAACGCCGACGGCGATGATGAAATCTACGTCATGAACGCCGACGGTACGGACCTCAAGCAACTGACCAACAACGACGCAGCCGACCGCAACCCGGATTGGTCGCCGGATGGGACCAAGATCGCATTTTATTCGATGCGGGACGCGATTCCGGATTACGAAGGCCCGCCTCCGGAAATCTACGTGATGAACGCCGACGGCTCCCAACAAATCCGCATAACCAACAACGAAACCAGCGACACCTGCCCCAATTGGACGCCGAGCGGTTCGCACATCGCTTTTACTTCCTTCCATTTCTCGTATATGTCGAGCCGGATCAACATCATGCGCGCGGATGGAAGCGAAGAAACGCTGCTCGTGGATACGGACGGAGATGAAGGCTGCCCGCGTTGGTCTCCTGACGGAACGCGGCTCATCTTCGAATCACGCTATCGCGACGCCAGTTTCATCATCCTCACGGACGCCTATGGGATGAACGAAACACCCCTGACGGACGGCGGCGCCAACGATCGTGATCCGAATTGGTCACCGGACGGACAATGGATCGTCTTTGCTTCGGACCGCAACGACGGCGACGATCTTTACATCCTCTCTGCCATCGGAACGGACCTCGTTAATCTGACGCTGAATCCGTCTGTGCACGAACGAGCGCCGGTTTGGGTGCTTCCGGGAACCATTCTACTTGCGGGATAGCGCGCATCCGGCTGAGAAACGGTTAACAAAGCCGCTCCCCACGATGAAGCTTTCGGGGGGCGGTTGTTTCATTAAGTCAGAAAAAACAATATCAAGGCAGCTTCACCACCAGATTGTCGAACGCCACGGAAAAGCCGCCTTCGGTGTACGTCCCGGCGATCAACCCGATGTCGCCATCCGTGAACGTGTAATCCGTTACCTGCGCGACGACGACGTCGTTGATCGCAAGCGTCAGTTCGCTGCTGATACATGCGGCCGTAATCGTGAAGGAACTGTTCTTGGGAATTTCACGTGTGTAATCCCATTCCCACAACCATTCGATACCGTAATCTTCCGCTTTCCAGATGGAAAACCAGCCATCGCCGGTCATCGTCATGGCGTAAAAATTGCCGTCATCTTCGGCGCGGCAGATCACGCCGAAAGCCGCGCCCTCAACCGGCGTGATGATGCGTGAATCGACGCTGAGGACCAAATCGCCGTAACTCTTTCCCGGATTTCCCCAGAAGTAATACCCTTCCCAATTGATTTGAAAGACGTACTCGCTGTTTTGGTAGCCGACGAAAGCGGCTTCATTACGCTCGTGCCGCCAGCCCGCAGACCTGCTCGAAAAATCTTCCTGGTAGACGAGCGTCTTCCCCTGAGGCATCGTAATGTCCGGTTTGGGTTGCTCGACGATGTTGTATTCGCCGCGTTGGGCGGCTTCGATCAAGGGCATGGCCAGGTCGATCGGACGCAGCGCATTGATGAATCCGCCCGTCGGAACGCAGCTGTCCCGTCCATCGACGACCCCGTCGCGGTTGGTGTCGACGATCACGCGACAATCCACGAACTGATCCTCTCCACCGTAGCCAAGTTGTGTGGGAATGGCAACCAGATACCCCGCCGAATCGACCACCAAACCTCCACTGTTGCCGCCCGCGATCGTGGCCGACGTCTTGATGAAGGCGCGATCGCCGTACGTCTCTTCGGAGGTAAAACCGCTCACTTCGCCACGCGTGAGCGTAATCGTCTGCCCGCCGATTCCCGGATAGCCGAGAATGATCAACGAGTCCCCCAATTGAATCTGGCCGGCATTTCCCAAAGGCACTGCCGGCAAGTTGAGTTCGGCCGGATCGAGCTCCTGGTTGTCGATATCCGTGGTGATACGGATCACAGCGACGTCGAGTTGATAGTCGGCTTGAAGCACCTCAGCGAAGTAAGCATCGGTCGGCGGTTGATCCGGCTCGCCGGTCATCGAAATCTTGAGCGCGTCGACGGGAAAAAATTTGTCCGGCAGTACGACGTGAGCGTTCGTTAAAATCAAACCATCGGAGGAGATGATCGAACCGGATCCGCTCCACCCCGGCGTCAGGCTTCCGTTATCCATGTACATTGCCGTGATTTTGACAACCGAGGAAAAGGGGATTTCAGAGGCGGGCTCCGGCGCCGGAGCCTCCGTTGCGATCGTCTCCACGTCGGCTGCCACTTCTTCCGCTGCGTCATCGATCACCAGGCTCGTGGCCGCAGAAACCTGCTTCGACCCCGCTTTGACGTTGAAGCTGCCGTTGAAATCTATGGCCTCGCCGGCCTGCATGCGGACGCGGAACTCGCGCACCTCGTTGGGAACGAGAATGAAATCGATCACGAAACCGGTCATCGAGCCTTCATCTACCTGATCGAGCGACCCGGGAAAGACATCGAGCACGGAAGCAGCCTCAAGAAGATTCTGCGGCAGCAGGATCTCATCCACGGTCAGATTTCCACTACCGAGATTCTCCACGTCGACAAACACATCGAACGTTTCTCCGACCGTGACTTCGGATGGCATGCGCAACTCGACCCGCATGTCGCTCGAAGAACCGGAAAGAAAGCCCGGGCCGCCTTCGAAGATGCCGGTATTCGAGATCGCGAACACCGCAACAGCGATCAGCATGCCCACATTTGCAATCGCTAAAATGATGATGATGGTTTTCGATTTGCCTTTCATCCGACACCTCTTCCGTACCGAGGAAGATGCAGAATGTTCGCGGTCCGGGTCAACAAACCACACCTTGCCAGCAGGTCAAGCTGAATAGTATAAGATTTCGCAATCGGGGACAACACCCAATTCATCCCATATGCATCATCACGTTGATGAATTGGTGCTCAAGGACATTCACTAGAAAAATCATACTTTATCGTTCTCTTTTTTCCCAATTTTGAATACACTTAGGTTTGCCAGAGATTAACGTGGAGGAGAAGATGATCGCCAGCGATCCGAAGGCCATGCTGATGGCACAGCTCCGACCTTGGCACGATGCCATTTCCGATCCGGCCGGCGCACAGCAGAACGTATTGCGTCGTTTGCTGCAGGATTACGCCAAGACGAAATACGGCGCGGAACATGGCGCTGCACAGATCGATTCCATTGAAACATACCGCCAGGCGTTTCCCATCATGACCTATGAAGAATTCAAGCCGCTGATCGTTCGCGTCATGGCGGGTGAAATGGATCTCTTGCTGGCCGAACCACCTATCGGCTGGGCGATCACTCGAGGCACAACTGCCGGAGAGTCGAAATTTATCCCCATGACACCGACCGACATGGCGATGCGGGTTGCCGCCGGTCGCGCCATGATGAATTACGTCCTGGCGCGCGGCCGTTTCGATCTTTTCCAGGGCGTCAATCTCAACTTGAACTTTCCATCCCACGTCGGCACGGTCAAGGTTGGCGATAAGGAGTTGGCCTACGGCTACAGTTCAGGGATCTATACCAAATTCGTCTCGGAGAAGACCCCTATCCGCTCGATGCCCACGCAGGACGAGATCGATGCACTGGGAGGTGGAAAGACGATACGCGACTGGGAAGCGCGTTTCGAGTTGGCCTATCAGAAATGCAAGGATGAAAATGTTACGCTCGTAGGCGGAGTCGCGCCGACGGCTTTGCGTTTCGCACGCTACCTGCGGAAAAAACACAGCGTGTATCCGAAAAATCTGTGGAAAACACAAATCATGACCCTCGGCAGCGTTCCTGGAATCAACACGCACCATAAGGCGGCTTTGACGGCACTTTACGGACCTGTCGCAATCCGGGAAATCTACGGGGCCACCGAGGGGATGTTTGGCCAGCAGCTCGACGAGAAAAAAGCCTGGGTGCCGAATTATGACTTGTTCGTCCTGGAAGCCGCCACGCGCTCCGGGATTAAAATGCTGCACGAGATGCGCGATGGCGAGATGGGAAATCTCGTCGTTTCCACCCCCATCTTGCCGCGTTACGCAATCGGAGACCGCATTCTTTGCGTGAAAAAGCCCTACTACCGTTGTATCGGCCGTGATCGCTGGTGGACGCCCCTCGATTACGCCTGGAATGAGTTCTCCACATTAAATATGGGTCGATTGTAAGATCCAATCGACCCATTGCAGACTCATGCCAATTATCGGATCAGGCTTTCTTTCGAGTTCCGCGAAAGATAATCGACAACCCAAGGACGATGATGATCAAAGGCCAGATCAGGTCTGAATTGGTGATGTCGCCCAACCCGCTGCCGAACAGAAGCACACCGAGTACGAGGCTCCCCCCGACGGGACCACTGTATGCTGGCACGGTGAGGCGGATCAATACCTCCGCCAACAGAATCAATCCGGCGCCAGCCGTTACATAAGACCAGGCTCCCGCATGCCCGGGCAGATTCATGTCCTCCAGATAACCCATATTCCAAATCAAAAAGAAAACCCCAGCCCAGATCAAGATCGCGGCCCAGACAATAGACGAGAGCGGATCGCGGCTCCATTTCTCATCCCACCGCTTGCCCATTTCCTTCTCGTGGGACTTTTCGTCCATCTTTTCATCCCTCCCCCATTCCTTCTCTTCTTTTTCGTTCATCGGGGTGTTTTTTTTGTCAGCCATCTCCTCTTGCCTCCTCCTGATCCTATGATGAGCTTTCAATACCACGCGGGTAAAAGAAAAAGATCGTATCCTGAGTCCAGATCAGCTTGCATTGTCGAACGACCCCGGCAAAAATCCGGCCTTGTGATGTTGCAGCAGGCAGCCTTGGGCTCGAGGCCGACGAACTTCGTGCAATTGTGAAAGTGTATCCACAAAGTGCTTCTAGACTGACGCGAATAATGGGTAAAGTATACCGGCCACTGAAAATATGATACACGAGAAAAGGCGCGAACTCAATTTGTAACCCGCTGTATCGAGGGAGATCCCCGATCGATATAAAAATCAGTAGACGTAAATCATTACGGCGTTTGCGAATTCAATTGAATGGGAATTAGTCCGATGTTTCCGAGACGTTCGATCTTCTTTGCTTGTTCCAGCGCGCCCGCACACTCACACCGCATCTGGAAAGCTTTTGTTGAAATCTGCTGCCGGCCGTGCGAATCTGGGGTATGCGCAGAACGAGCAAAAGCACCACAATCGTCATGTAAACCAATGGCACGCGAATGTCCGATTTCACCAACCAGGTATAGTGCACCGTCGCAAGGAGCGCCCCGAGGTAGATGGAACGATGCAGGCGTTTCCAATTCTTACCCAACCTGCGCTGCCAACCCCGGGTTGAGGTGATCACCAATGGTATGAGCAGCAGCCCCGAGGCGAGGCCCACCAGCGCAAAGCGTTTATTGAAAAGCGCATCTTTCAACAATGCGAAATCGAACCCGTAGTCGATGCCGATGAAAATGAAGAAATGCAGCGCCACATAACAGGCCGCATAGATGCCCAACCACTTACGCACGGGGATCAATTGCTTGAAGCCAAAAAGGGTGTTCAACGGCGTAATCGCCAGCGTAATCGTCAGCAGGACAAGTGCGGTTTTGCCCGTACGCAGCGTCGCCGCCCGAATGGGGTTGGCCGTGAGGTCATTTTGATACCAATCGAAAAGCAGCAGGCCCATCGGCGTCAGGGCTGCTGTATGGGTGAGGAGTTGGATTCCGATTCGGCGCAATCTTTTCATCAGAAAAAGATCGATGGGCTCATGTCGGGATAGAGGGAAGCGACCTCATCGGCATATCCATTGAAGAGCAAGGTATCTCTTCGACTGATTTCTCCGATGCGGCGTTCTTTTGCCTGAGACCAGCGAGGATGGGGCACCTCGGGGTTGACGTTGGCGTAAAATCCGTACTCGTTTGGCGAAGCCGCCATCCAAAGAGACGTCGGCTGTTCCGAAACCAGATCGATTTTGACGATCGATTTGATGCTCTTAAATCCGTATTTCCAGGGCACGACCAGCCGGATCGGCGCGCCATTTTGAGCCGGAAGATTTTTCCCGTACAAGCCTGTGGCCATGAGCGTCAGCTCATGCATGGCCTCATCGATGCGTAATCCTTCGACGTACGGCCATGCATACCAGGGACTCTTCTGGCCCGGCATTTGATCCGGATCGTACAGCGTTTCAAAACGGACGTATTTGGCGTCTCCCATCGGTTCGACGTCCTCCAGCAAACGGGCCAGGGGAAAGCCGTTCCAGGGTATCACCATCGACCATCCCTCGACGCAGCGCAAACGGTAGACACGTTCTTCCTGCTCGAAGCCGGCCAAATCGTCGATGTCGTAAACCTTGGGGGTATGGACCAGACCTCCGACTTCGACCTGCCAAGGCGAAGTGCGGAAATTCCCTATGCGAGCGACAACGGTCGTCTTATCCGTGGTAAATTCGTAAAAATTGTTGAACTGGGTGATGTCCGTATAACTGTTCACCGGATCACCCAATTCGTCCGTCGATGCGCTGCTTTCCGGCTGCATCGCCTCACCGGCCGACGAAAGCGCAGTCGCAGCTCCTGCACCACAAGCCGCCAGGAGTAGAGAGCCCGAGGCCAGCGCTCCCGCACTTTTCAGAAAACTGCGTCTTGATAGATAAACGTGCTCCGAAGTGATCTCTGAGGGATGTATTTCCACCATTTCAACCTCCACATTCCAAGCCCAAAGCCAGCGAGTTTACCGTAGATCATCCACTGTCCAGATTTTACCTCAGCACACCGGGCCCGAGTTACGCCGCATGCGGGACGCGTAATGATCGTGCCATTTCTGACGCGCCTGGGGCCAACCACGGCCATCCAGGAAAATTCGAGGGGACGAGCAACCGATCGAGCATCGATTGCAGTGAGGGAAGGAGAAAAACCCGATTCAATCAACGGTTAAACGAATTCGCTGGAACTTTTGGCTCACCCGGAATGTGCCGGAAGGTATTTGGTGATCTCTCTGCGGAACTGTTTGATCGAGAAAGGTTTGCTAACGAAAGCGTTCGCCCCGGCTTCCAAAGCTTGGCTTCGATCTTCCGGCATCGCCTTCGCACTGATGATAATCATTGGGATTTTGGACCATGCGGGCGCCGATCGTATCTTGCGCACGAGGCATATTCCGTCGACTTCAGGCATCATGATATCCGACAGGATCAAATCCGGCGTGCAGCACTCGAGCAGCCTCAACGCCTGGTGAACGTCATACGCCAGATGGACTTTATAACCGTCGGATGTCAAGAATTCATACATGATCGCGCAAAATACGGGATCATCATCGACGACGAGCACGACTGGATTATACAGATGTTGCATGGTTCTCAGACCTCTACTAGAAGTTATGCATCCGTTAGGCTGCACGTTTTATGCCAAGCCACAATTCATAATCGTACGCGATCTTCTCTGCGAAGAAGGGCGATAAAGGGCCGCCTTCACATCAAGATCGAGCTGACTCGTCAATGTCGCCGGAAAAACAATGGGATCACACGTGTGGGAATGAAGAGCCGCAGCACTTCACACCCGCTTCGAAGATTAGTGTTTCTTCTCCTTCGATCGCCTCAGTGACGAACCTTGTGTCATCCAAAGTCCGTGTCTACTCCTCGCGTTGTTTCAACCTTCCTCTCATCATGTCCAATTCGCCTTCCAATTGCGCCATACGGGTTTCATAGGCTTCTTGGATCTCTTGACGAAATTCATTCTTACGCTGTTGTATACGCGCTTTAAATTCATCACCGGATGAAGGCGCCAGCAACAATGCGGTTACGGCCCCGACGAGGGCGCCGCAGAACGCGCCGGTAAGAAAAGTCATGAAACGTCGCATCGTACACCTCCGCTTGAAATAATTTTTGCAGAAAAGTACCAAACGCCTGGAAACCTGTACCTATTTTCTGATGACGCACCATCGTCAGTAAAATTTTTCGTCGTTTCGGATTGTCGCCACACTGTATGTAACACCCGTACCCCCGCGAAGCCTCACCGCACGTCGTTGATTGGGAGGATGCGGCTCCTACCCGCCTGTGAGGACATTCTACACTTTTTAACGACATCGCATTCGATTTGGTTGCCTATCCCAAAGCATCTGCGATATACTCGTGATTTGTCACAGATAATATCGGCCCGAACCACAAACCGGGAGAGTTCCTCCCGGTTGTGCATGACGAGGCAATCAGACTCAACGGAGGATGCCGATGGCCAAAGTCACGATCAAATACTGCGCCGTTTGACACTACACAGACCGAGCCATCGGTGCGATGGCCGAAGTGCTGCGAGAATATGAAGCGAAGATCGACGCGATCACATTGATACCATCCGACGGTGGGTGTTTCGAAGTCACGGTCGATGGCACCCTGGTATACTCTAAACTCGCCACCGGCCGTCACGTCGAATCGGGCGAGACGGCGAAATGCGTCGGAGAACACCTTTAGGAGGAAAACCCATTGACTGCAAAGAAGGGACGTGTCTTTTCCGGTGCGAGGCCGACCGGGCGCCAACATCTGGGCAATTACCTGGGCGCCATCAAGAACTACGTCGCATTGCAAGATGAATACGAATGCATTTACTGCATCGTCGATTTGCATGCCTTGACGACACTCGAGACGACCAAATCGCTCAAGTCGAACACCTACGAGATGGCGCTCGATTGGCTCGCCGCAGGATTGCGGCCGGAGGAGACGATCATCTTCATTCAATCCCACGTCCCAGAAGTCACCGAGCTGCACACCATTCTTTCTATGGTCGTTGGACTCGGGAAATTGACCGATCTGCCCACCTTCAAAGAAAAAGCGCGGCAGCAGCCGCACAACATCAACTACGGCCTGGTAGGGTATCCGATTTTGATGGCCGCCGATATTGCGCTCTATAAAGCCGGTTTCGTACCAGTTGGAATCGACCAGGCACCGCACCTCGAATTTGCCCGTGAGGTCGTGCGCTCGTTCAATCACCGTTATGCAACGGATGTGTTGATCGAACCCCAGATGAAAAGCACGGAAGTTCCCAAAGTCCTCGGCACGGATGGCGTGCAGAAAATGAGTAAAAGCCTGGATAACCACATCGAACTGGCTTCTACGCCCGAGGAGACCATCGCACGGGTGATGACCATGATGACCGATCCGCAGAGAAAGCGCCGCTCGGATCCGGGGAACCCGGACGTGTGCAACGTCTTCACGATGCACAAAGTCTTTTCCACCGAGGAGGACGTCAAAGAGATCAACATCGAGTGCCGCCGGGCTGGCATTGGCTGCGTGGATTGTAAGAAGCGATTCGCCAAGAATCTGAACGCACATCTCGCCCCCTTCCGGGAAAAACGGGCCAAGCTCAGCGAAAATCCAGATCAGGTATGGAACATACTGGCGGATGGGGCAGCACGCGCCAAACGAATTGCCGCGCAAACGATGATCGAGGTACGCAAAGCCGTCGGACTGCCCTGACCTGCGGGTACAGAGATGGGGCAGTCCCTTTCGGATTCCAGGGATGTCGAGCATCCTGGTCGAGTGATCGAACACGTTTCGGATTAGATGCAGCACCAGTCTGTTTTTAGGTGACGGAAGGATCGACCGGTCAGGTAGTTGCACTTCGAAACATCTTGCCGCGTTGAGTTGAGTTCGAGAAGGAGTCGGGAACCGTATGCGTGCGGTGCTGCAGCGCGTTCGCCGCGGGCGCGTGTCCGTTGAAGGTGAAACCATCGCGGAGATCGACCGTGGCCTGGTCATCCTGGTCGGAATCGGCCATGAAGATACCGCGGAGGACGCCCAACGGTTGGCGGAAAAATGCGCGACGCTGCGCATCTTCGAGGACGATGCGGGGAAAACGAACCTCTCGATTCAGGATATCGAAGGCCAGGCCATCGTGATCTCACAATTTACGCTGTACGCCGACACGCGCAAAGGCCGGAGACCGAGTTTCACCAAAGCCGCCAGGCCGGATACGGCAGAACCGCTCGTAGAGATCTTTGCATCTCACTTACGCGCACAAGGAGTTCCAACACAAACCGGCGTTTTTGGGGCGCACATGCTGGTGGACATCGAAAACGACGGGCCGATGACGATCCTGCTTGAACGGAATCCGAGTTACTGATGACTTACCTACTGTGAAAGGGAAATTTCAACGCCTCAATCTATAAATTATTTCAGACTTCGAATCACGCCTCACGATAAACTAGACTGATCGACACAATGCGCATTGAAAACTAAACTCGCATTCCGGAAGTCATTTTTGTCTATGAAAAAGCGTACGAAAAAAATCTGTAACCTTTTTTTACTATACTCTCCAGTAATAATTGCACTTTTAATTATGCTCCCGAGATTGGCTTCTCCCCAATTCGGACTTCTTGACGATGCGACTAACATCTACGCCGTAAAAGAGCTTCAAAAAGGAGACCCGGCTTGGGTGCAAGGTTTGAACAGCGGTCGCTTCCGTCCGACGTATTTCCTTTTTTTCGCCTTGATATACATGATTGGCGGTAAGGCACCAACCACATATTTCATCGTCAACAGCATCATCTTCATGTTGACCACCGCCAGTTTGGTATTCCTTGTAAACAAACTAACAAGAAGCCCGTTTGTTGCATGGTGGAGTGGTACGCTCTTTGTGCTTTCGAGTCCTGTAATTGAAAATTTCTATACGATTCTCAAACCTGAACCTTCACAGGCGCTCGCGATAATTACTGCGATAGTTGCGTTGTCTTTCATTGAAAAACCGTCGAAATTAAGTAAAAAGATTCTGATTTTAAGTACAAGCTTGCTTCTTATCCTTTTTGCGATGTTGATGAAAGAAACATCGATAGTCATCGTACCAATTAGTACTGCCTGGTATCTCGTAGGGCTCATTTTTCAAAGGTTTAGTGGAACAAACGCACACCTGCCATTCAAACGCAACTTTATGATCATCACCCTTTGCAGTAGTGTGATCTTCATCACACTCTGGTATGTAAGCAAACAAGATGTTATCGCCATGGAAGGTCTCCACTATAAGTATTCCTTTGAGACAAGTGACATTTTGAAATCTGTAAAAGAATGGGAAAGATGGATTCGCCGAGACTTCTTTTTCCTCTACTTTCTCATTGCCCCGCCTTTATTGTGGCTTATTCATAAGAGAAGATTTCCTCTCGACATTTTGTTCTCCGATGCTCTGATCTGGATGCTTGGGTGGCTCGTGGTGTTTGTGCCGTGGGTATACCAACTCGACTATTATTTGCTTCCATTTACATTGGGAAGCAGCGTCCTTGGAGCGATCTGCATCAAGCAAAATATTCAGATATATCAGACTGGGAGTGTACGCTATCGCATCATTACGGTCATTTCATTATGCTTGGCGGCCTTTTTCTTCATCACGACGCTGCCTAATAATCTCACGAACGCAAGACTGCAGTTAACCGTCGACAAACGCAACGCAGATCTTATCGCCTTCGTATCGAACGAATTACCCCAGAATGCGATCCTTTTCATCAACATTCAACAGCCGAGTGAATATCTTGGAACGATCAGCCGATCTATAAATGAGATATACGGTCGCAGCGACATTCAGATTAGACAGCTCGATCCAGAGAATCTCGGGCTTGAAGATACAGACGCATATCAATTCTACATCGCGTCCCCGGTTTTTATAAATCAATTCTATCGTTCGGTCAGATTGGGTTTTTCAGCAGACGGGGCGAATAAATGGAACGACTCCATATCAACCTATCTGAATGGCAGGCAGAAATTAGTCTTCGAATCACTGGGTAAATTCCAATTATTCCTCGTGGAAATACGCCTGGGTTGTTTCGTACGACGAGTTCCCGGTTACTGTGATATCTCGACCATTCCTCTCGATAGACGCGAGTTAACCTATGGATGGAAGGTGTATCGCATCCCGATTCAGCATTGAACGCTTTATCCGGAAGCCAATTGCCCGACATGCTTATTGGAACTCGCAATACAAGCCATAATTTCCTTTTTCCGGCAGCTTACCAATACTACCTTGCCCAAACCAATATATATAAGACATTCCCGGTAGGCTAACGTCAGCCGCGCGTCGGAAGTGAGAATACCTGCGTGATATAATCCCCACGCAATATTAAAATCGATCAATGGATGACTCTAGGAGGATAAATCCATGAATATCGCTGTTGTATTACGCGCCATGTCCACGCTTGCGTGGCTTCTGGCGGTGGGGATTGTCATTCTGGCAGTCGTGCGCTCAGCGCAAGGCCGTCGGATGAAATCCGCTGCAGGCATGCTCATCGGTGTGCTGTTGCTCGCCATCGTATTGACCACCGTCTCCGCAGGATTGGTTTTCGTCCAGCCGGAGGAACGCGGCGTGGTTATATCCGCGTTCGCCCCGTTAGGCTACCGAGAGACCGCCCTACAACCCGGTCTGCGTTGGGTAATCCCGTTTGCCGAAAACGTGGTCACGTACCCGATTTCGCGCCAGACGTACACCATGTCCATCGCTCCGGAGGAAGGTCAGATTCGAGGAGATGACTCGGTCGCAGCACGCACGTCCGATAACCAGGAGGTTCTGATCGACGCTTCGGTGATCTACGCCATCGATCCCAAGAAAGTAATTTCCGTCCATATCCAGTGGCAAGATCGCTACTCTATTGACCTCGTGCGAGCCGTCTCCCGTGGTGTCATTCGGGATGAAGCTTCACAGTTCAGCGTGGCCGAGATCGTGAGTGCGAAACGAACGGAATTAATCCAAGGAATTGATGAAACGATGTCCACCAAGCTGAGCGAGAATGGTTTAATTTTGGTCGATTTCATTTTGCGCAACATCCAGTTCTCGCCCGAATACGCCGCTTCGGTGGAGCAAAAACAGATCGCCGAGCAGCAGGCGCAGCAGGCGGCTTTCGTGGTCCAGCAGCGCGAGCAGGAGGCGGAGCAGGCGCGAAAGGTGGCCGAGGGTGAAGCGGATGCGCTGCGCATCAATGCTGAAGGTCGCGCGGATGCTCGGTTGATCGAAGCCGAAGCGGAAGCCAAGGCGCTCAAGTTGATCGCCGGGGCACTGCGCGACAACCCCGATTTGCTCACCTTCGAATACATCCAGAAATTGGCGGACCAGATTCGCGTGATGCTCGTGCCCAACGACAACCCTTTCTTGCTGCCGCTGCCTTCGCTGGAAGAGGAAGGCGCAGTTACGGTTCCTTCAACGCCGTAGGGATCAAAAATCATAGAATCACTCGGCAGTACAAATCCCGCAAACATGAGTTTGCGGGATTTTTTCGATTCACCATCCAAAAAAATATTGTCACGTCTGGAATAAAAATTTAGATCGCAGCCGTTCCTTTCGTGTCGTCACGATAATGGCAGCCGCGACTGGTGCGGTTGTGCTGGGCGGCTGCAGCTATGATGAGCGCGGCCTGCACGCTGTGACGCAGCCCGATCAAGGCGTCGTTCACGCGCGTCGTGCGGTAGAAAACCTCGATGTCTTCTTTCAAGTGGTTCAGATCCCGCATGGCTCGTGCCAGACGCCGTGTGGAACGCACCAGGCCCACATAATGCCACATTGTATGCTGGATGGTGCGCATGTCACGCCAGATCAAGGCCGGATCTGCATCTTCCTCCAACCCCGCCTCTTCCCAGCGTGGAACTTCGTCCGGCTTTACACCGTCCCCTGCTTCGCTCGTGGCGATGTCCTTCGCCGCGCGCACGCCCCAAACGAGACCATCCACGAGGGACGTACTCGCCAGGCGATTGGCGCCGTGAACCCCGTTGCAGGCCACTTCGCCCACGGCATACAGGTTTTGAACGCTGGTGTGCGCCCACTCGTCCGTCCATACCCCGCCGCAGAAATAATGCGCAGCGGGCACGACCGGAATGGGTTGACGGGTGATGTCCAGCCCCAGATTCAAGCAGCGCGCGTGGATCGTCGGGAAGCGCTCGCGGATGGCATCGGCCGTCATGGCGGAGTGAATATCGAGCAGCACATGGTCATAGCCATGTTCGACCATCTCGTGGTGGATGGCACGCGAAACGATGTCGCGCGGTGCCAGATCGCCCCACTCCGGATCGTATTTTTGCATGAACGCTTCCCCCGATGGGGTGAGCAAGCGGCCGCCTTCTCCCCGCACGGCTTCGGAGATGAGAAATCCCTCGCCTCCCGGTGCGGCGAGCGTCGTCGGGTGGAACTGCACGTACTCGGCGTTGATGACCCGCGCGCCCGCCCGATAGGCCATCGCCAGTCCGTCCCCTCGGGCACCTTCCGGATTCGTAGTATGGCGAAAGATGCGGCCCAGGCCTCCCGTGGCGAGGATCGTCTTCCCCGCCAGATAGCGGTCCACGCTGCGCGTCGCCTGCTCGAAAACGTAGGCGCCGTAGCAGGTGATCGGTTCGTAGACCGTCAGCGGATCGGTGGCATGATGGGGGAATGTGATCAGGTCGACGGCCGTTGCCGCGGGCACGATCTCGACGTTGGGTTCCCGATGCAGAGCAGCGACCATGGCCTGGATGATCGCCTTGCCCGTGGAATCCCCAACGTGCAATATGCGCGGGCAGGTGTGCGCCGCCTCCTGGCCGTAGGCCAATCCGCCGTCGGACGTGCGGTCGAAGGACACGCCGCAGTACTCGATCAGCAGCTGGCGAACGAGTTCAGGACCTTGTTCAGCAATGATGCGGGCAGATGAAGGCAGGCTCAAACCCGCCCCTGCGGCAAGGATATCCTCCACCAGTTGGTCGGGACTGTCGCCTTCGCTCAGGGAAACGATGCCCCCCTGCGCATAGCGCGTGTTGCTCTCTTCGGGCTCGACGGCGCGCGTAATTACGATGATTTTCTTTTTGCGGTCCTGCGCCAGGCGCAACGCCGTCGCCGCGCCGGCGATGCCACAACCAATCACCAGTACATCGCCGCGAACGGGAGTCACCGGCTTACCTCCAGCATACGCTCCAACGCGATTCGAGCGTCCTGAGCGGTTTCCCCAGGAACCTCGACTTGATTCACGAAGTTTCCATCCACGAGCCCTTCCAAAACGCAGCCAACTTTCTCCAGCGTGATGAGATTCATGTTGCGGCAATTTACCGGCTTCTCCGAGAGAATGGCGACGAATTTATCTGTATGCGCCTGATCGAGGCGGTGGACGAGATTGTATTCGGTGCCTACGGCCCATTTGCTGCCGGAAGGCGATTCATCGATTCGCCGGATGATGTAAGACGTCGAACCTGCTTCGTCCGCCAGGTCGACGACTTCCATGCTGCACTCGGGATGGACGATGACGCGAATATCCGCTTCTTTCCGGCGCCAGCGGATCACGTCCTGGGGGGAGAAAACGCGATGCACCCTGCACCAACCCCGCCAAAGAAATATGCGCGCTTTTCGAAGCGTTTCTGCATCGTGTCCGCCGTGCGCAAGTTTAGGATCCCACAACAGCATCTCTTTCAGCGGGATGCCCATCTTCTTGCCCGTGTTGCGACCGAGATGTTGATCGGGGAAAAAGAACACATACGGACGCTGCTCGAAGGCCCAGGTGAGCATTTTTTCGGCGTTCGACGATGTGCACACGAGGCCATTGTGGCGGCCACAGAAGGCCTTCAACGCAGCCGTGGAGTTGACGTAGGTGATCGGGGTGACTTGGGTCTCGACGTCCAGCACCTCACCCAGTCGATCCCAGACCTGCTGCACGTCCGCCAGATCGGCCATTTCCGCCAGCGGACAGCCGGCATCTAAATCCGGCAGGAACACGCTTTGGCCAGCTTGAGCCAGGATGGCGGCGGTTTCTGCCATGAAGTGCACGCCGCAGAAGACGATGTATTTTGCTTCCCGGCACTTCACGGCGTCGAATACCAATTTCAACGAATCGCCTCGGAAGTCCGCCAGTTGGATCACGTCATCCCGCTGGTAATGGTGGCCGAGGATCACCACTTGCTCCCCCAACTGGGATTTGAGTCGCAAGACTCGATCGAGTTCACCCATCGACTAAATCCTCAGGCTTACGTCGAACGCCGGCGCAGAGTGCGTAAGTGCACCGATCGAGATGTAGTCCACACCCGTCGCGGCGACTTTCGCAACGTACGCCAGATCCACGTTGCCCGATGCTTCCAAAGGCGTACGGCCTGCCGCTAGGCGCACGGCCTCGCGCATCTCTGTTAGGTCCATGTTGTCCAGCATGATACGATCCACATCGAGAGTCAATGCCTCGTCCAATTGGTCCAGTCGTTCGACTTCGACCTCGACGGGTAATTGCGGGCACGCCGCACGAGCCCGTTCGACGGCCGCAGAGATTCCCCCAGCGGCAGCAATGTGGTTGTCCTTGATCAAAATCATCTCGTGCAGATTGCTGCGGTGATTCTGGCCTCCGCCCATGCGCACGGCGTACTTCTCGAGCAGGCGATACCCGGGATGCGTTTTCCGCGTATCCAGGATGACGGCCTTGCTCCCTTCGACCGCGCGCACGAAGGTCTGCGTGTAGGTTGCAATTCCGGAGAGGTGCTGGAGAAAATTCAGGGCGATTCGCTCCGCCGCCAACAGTCTCCTCCCCGGTCCGGCAACCTGTGCGATTACTTCGCCATCCTTTACCCCGTCTCCATCTCGTACGTTCGCCTCAAGACATATATTTGCATCCACACGTGTAAACACCGCCTCGGCGATGGGCAGACCCGCTACGATTCCAGCCTGCTTGGCGACGATCGAACCTCGTAACGATCCATCGGGAGTGATCACAGCGTTAGACGTTGCGTCCTCTGGGCCGATGTCCTCTGCTATAGCCAATTCGATAAGCGGCTGGGCGGCCTGAATCAAATCATCGCTCATTCGTCATCCTATGCTGGCTGGATCGCGGAATCTCAACACAGACCATATAACGGGAGGAGACCATCCATTTGCAGCAGAAATTACACGAAGTATACGCTGGCAGGAGGACGATGTCCAGCGCAACTACCTTTGGTGACGGCAAGCGCATCTCGACGTGCACATCGCTGAAAGATGGTAACAGCTTGAGCCTAATTGTGGCAAAATACAAGGACTCGCTCTGTTACTTGAGTGTGAGACTTTCCCGGCGACAGATGAGGTATACATACAGCGCATGGGTGCCGGCCGGCTGCAAATTGGAATACACGTTTCAATGAAATCCGCTGGTGTTTCCATCCACACATTCGTCGAAGAAAAGGAGTACCACGCTGCAATGACCTCAAAGATCATCGCTGGCATCACAATTTCCGCTTCGCCGCAGGACCGTGAAACCGCAGTATTGATCGAGGAAACCTGTCAACGGGCATTGCGGCTTGCCCAAGAGATGTGGGCGCTCGACCCGCCGCAGGACTGCCACATTTATGTGATGACCTCATGGTGGAAATTCTTCTTCCGTTCCGCACCCTGGCCCTGGAAGGTCTTATTGGCCATCGGATTTCCACTCTGGGCGTTGCGCGCTCGCAGGACGTGGCCGTACGCCGCCGCCTGGACGCAACGCTTCGGACGGCGTGTGGTGATCGGCGTAAAGCCGCCGCGAATCTTGGAACAAAGCGATCTGCGCGTCGGTGTTCGTATATTCGTCGAAGAGAAAGACATGCGTTTGAAACTGCAGCACGTCAGTTGTCATGAACTCATCCACGCCTGCTCCGCGCACCTGCGATTGCCGATGTGGTTGAACGAAGGTCTCGCCACAGTCACGGTGGACTATTATTTGGGGAAGACGACGATCCTGAAGGAAACGCTTGAATTGTTGCGGGATTACCAACCCAAGGCTCCACCTCCGACCTACCGCCAGCTCTCGCGCATGAAAACCGAGGCGCTCGTCTACCACACCACGCGAGGGTATTGGCTCACACGATACCTCTCGGAACAGCACAACGATTTCATGATCAGGTTGTTAGAAACACGACGCAGCGCTCAGGAAATCGATAAACTCGTGGTAGAAAGAATAAAAATCGATCCGCTGACTTTTTGGCAAGAGATCGATGGGATACTGGTGCGATATTTTACCTCCGCAACGACTCCTGCCTGAATCTGCCGCCTGAGCGAGTCAATCCTTTCATCACCCGGCCATCGAGCGTTCGTTATAAGGAGGTTTAATGCCAGATACAGGACGACACATCCCGGAAGTGGTCTCTCTTCCGCTTGCCGTGCAATACCAGGACGGGGGCATCGTCAGTCGTACGATTCTGAAGAAAGAGACGGGAAACATCACGTTGTTCGCCTTCGATGCTGGGCAGGAATTGAGCGAACACACAACGCCGCACGAAGCGTTGCTGTACGTCTTCGAAGGGGAGGCGCAGGTGACGATCGATTCCACACCACACAAAGTCGAAGCCGGATACATCATTCGATTGCCCGCGAACGTCCCGCATGCCGTGCAGGCCGTCCAACGCTTTAAAATGATGCTGGTTATGCTGCAGGAATGAAGTCCGGCATACCGCCGGGTTTACTCCATATCAGCAGGTTTTACACGCCGCAGGTTCTTGATTCGCGAACGACGGCGTTTCTCTTGCAAACGGCGATCTCTGGCCGCGTTGCTGGGTCTCGTTTTCTTGCGAGGCTTCTCTCGCTGCGCTGCTCGCCGGATGAGATCGATCAAGCGGTCGATCGCATCCTTACGGTTGCGGGTTTGCGTACGAAAGCGGCGTGCGTTGATGATCAAGACGCCTTCTTTGTTGATCCGGCTGCCGGCCAGGCGCATCAAACGTGCGCGCACGGTCTCGGTCAGCGAGGGAGACCGGCGGACATCGAAACGCAGCTGCACCGCAGTGGCGACTCGATTCAAGTTCTGCCCGCCCGGGCCGGCTGCCCGGACGAAGTCGAACTGCAATTCATCTTCATCGAGCGCAATGTCTTTGGTGATCTGAATCATGGCTTAAGCATAATCAAGGCCTGGCAAGGTTTCAAGTCGTTCCTTCGGCTCCGCTTCGGTGCAGGATTGAAATGAAACAAAGAGCTGCCCGCAATGGACAGCCCTTCATCGTGATGAATGTGCACGGAAACCAGTCCTAACGTAAAGTAAAACTGCCCGATCCGCCGTCATAGGTTATTTGGATACGGAGCTCGGCATCGGCATAGTTCTCGGATTCCCAGGTTCCAGTGTCGTCGTCGTTATCCCCACCATCGCTGATCAGCGCGTATCCATTCGGAACATGTACGCTCCCCGACCCACTGTCGTGTACGACCAGGCGCACTCCTGCGCCTTCAGGCACTTCGATCGTCGTGCTGCCGGATCCACCGTTGACGTTCAATTCGGCTGCGGCATCCCCGTCAAAGGAAATTTTTAACGAACCGGAACCGACTTCGACATTCGCATCGATGTCTGCCCCCTCGGCGACTTCGACCGTGAAAGAGCCCGATGCAGAATCGAGGCGAACGTCGTAGCTCTTCGTGCTGGGGGGAAGAATCAAACGGCTACTTCCCGAGCCGCCATCGATTTCGATGCGCTCCAGGTTCATACCCCCCAGGTCCAATCGCGCCGAACCGGATCCCACATCGACGCGTAGATCAACGGGGATTTGAGGGCTCAGTGCAATCTCCCAGCGAGCATCTTTCCCGAGTGTCCCTACCCAGTCAAAAACGGAGGTGTTGTCACGGGGCTCGAGGTTGACGACTTTGTTGTTCGTGCCGTGAACGCTGAAGGATACGTCTTCCAAAGTGTCCAACTCTGCCTCGATCAAGGCGTTCGAATCATCCAAGACGCTGATGGTTGTTGGATAGTGGGTCAAATCCAGATCGATACGTGCGGAAGAGGCCTCTCCCAGAGGTTCACTGAAGCTGAGTGTTTTCAGTTCAGGGCCCAAATCCAGATCGAGGTCGGGCGCCATGACCAGAAGCAGGATCACAAACGCCACCGCTCCGAGGCCGATCAACGCCCCCACAAATGGAAAGCGGCGGCCGAACATGATATCCAGACCGATGGCGATCAGAGCGACCGGCCACAAACGGATTAAAAACGCCAGACTGAACGATTCGATGATCCCCATATTCGCCAGCAGCCAGACGAAGCCCACTCCGATCAACAACAGCGGCCAAAAAAATGAACGATACGGTTTATTTTGCTTTTCATCTTGCATGTTCTCCTCCTCAGTTTATTCAGAGCCCAAACTCATGTCTTCGAATATCCCGAATACAATCAAATCGGAATTTACCTCACACGATCTCGATCTCATCGGCGTCGAAATCCGGCGACGGAAACTGCATCTTCAGAGATTCGAGTGTCTCGACGATAATCGAACCGACGACCAGGTTGCGGTACCATTTTCGATTCGCTGGGATCACGTACCAGGGTGCCCATGGGGTGCTGGTTTTCGACAGCACGGCTTCATAGGCTTGCATGTACTTCGGCCAGATCTGGCGCTCCTTCAGATCGTCCGGGTTGAATTTCCAGCGCTTTTGTTTCTCGTCCAAACGAGCCTGTAGACGCCCCTTCTGTTCTTCGAGATCGATGTGCAAATAGAATTTCAGCAGCGTAGTGCCTTCCTCAGCCAGCATACGTTCGAACGCATTGATCTGATCGAAACGTTTGGACCAGACGGACTGCGGAACCAGATTGTGCACCCGCACCACGAGCACGTCCTCGTAATGACTGCGGTTGAAAATCACGATCTCGCCTTTTCCGGGAACATGTCGATGCACGCGCCAGAGATAATCGTGACTCAATTCCCGCGCTGTGGGTTTTTTGAAATTCGCCACTTTTACACCCTGTGGGTTCACGCCCTCGAAGACGTGCCGGATGACTCCGTCTTTGCCTCCCGTGTCCATCGCCTGGAGCACGACGAGAAGCTTGTGTTCGCCCTGCGCATAGAGCAGTTCCTGCAGCTCTTCCAACCGGTCGGTCAACCGGCGAATCTCATCCCGCCCTTCATCTTTGTCGATCGGAAACGCACTCTTGTCCTGCGGATCCCACTGACTGAGATCGACTTTGGTCCCTGGTTCAATTCGGTAGCGATCGGTAGAACGGTCCTTGCCCATGATCCCTCCAGTATTTGCCCGAGTATCTCGTTGCGGCGAACGTCGGCAGCAGGAATATATCGATCAAACGCACGGTCTAGCGATCGTACGATACCTATACGTGGTACGGCGACCGCAGGTTTCATGTATGATCGTGCGCTAGTATCGGATGATGATCTCTTGCAGGTTCTTCCAGGTGCTTTCGGAATACCAGATATTCGAAAATTCCTGGATCGAACCTTCCTCTCTGGCCCGCATCGAATCCAGAACCGGGCCACGCAGCAGGCGTTTGATGGATCGAAATGCGACGACGTCCTTGCTGGCGAAATCATGAGCCAGGATTTTTGCATCTGGCATCAATTGATCGCGGCTAGAGATATGATCGACGAGGCGCATTTCGAGAGCCTCGTCCGCCAGGTACATATCGCCGCTCAGCAGTATCCGTTCCGCATAATGCTGCCCCACACAGGCGCGCAGCATTTCCACACATCCAGCGAAAACGGAAGCGCCAAAAGTTATTTCGTTCAACGAAATCTTCGACCGGCCCTGCACCATCAGGCGGTAATCGCACGCCAGCGCAAGCATACATCCGCCTGCGATCGCATGTCCGTTGATCGCGGCAATTGTAGGCTTTGGGTAGAGGTACAGATTCGAATAGAGATCGGTGAACTTGGCCAGAAACGAAGTAAACATCTCTTGGCGGTAGGACAGCAGCGCAGGAATGTCGAACCCGAAGGAAAAGAATTTGCCCGAGCCGGTCAAGATCACCGTCTTCACTTGCGGGTCTCTCTCCAGTTTCAAAAATGCTTCTTGAAGTTCGTCGATCATCGGTTCGTGTAGTGCATTGACCTTACCCCTGCGCAACACAAGCGTAGCGACACCCTGCGAAACGGAGGCATCTAAGTACTCCATGGGCCCTCCTGACACGTTTCTACCGTCCGGATCGTCAACCCCATTCTACCCCGCAGCATTGGGATAGATCAAAGCCAATCTGCTCCAACGCGCACGCGATCTTCTCAAAATATAGAAAGATTCGCTATTTTGTGTTATAAGATATTATTTATCCCGAAATTGGTCGGTGACGATACGCAGATCGAATAAGACTGGAGTAGACCCTACTGCCCAGGAGATGACCGCTACCGATCGAAGGAGATCAGCATGCAACCATCCATCCACCCTGAGAGCCTCTACGATCCTCGCTACGAGCACGACGCCTGTGGTGTCGGTTTCATCGCTGATCTGAACAACACCAAATCGCACGAGGTCGTCAGCAAGGGCATCGAAATTCTGCGCAACCTCGACCATCGCGGCGCCCGAGGGGTGGAAAAAGAAACCGGCGATGGTGCGGGAATCCTCGTGCAGCTCCCTCACGGTTTCTTCCTGCGCGAATGTTCACGGATCGGCATCGGCCTGCCGGAGCCTGGGGACTACGCCATAGGCCAGTGCTTCTTACCCAAAGACCAACAAACACACCAGGGCGTGAAAGACGTCTTTCAGCGCGCCATCGCAGAACTCGAACTCGATGTGCTTGGCTGGCGCGAGGTCCCCACTGACCACTCAACACTGGGCGCCACGGCCATATCCGGCGAGCCCGGCATTCATCAAATCATCATCCGCCGCCCCGTGTCCTGCCGGACGCAGGATGAATTCGAACGACGGCTGTTCGTGGCGCGCAAATACGGTATACGCATGGTCCGCGAGACGGTCCGTGGGGCGGAGAGATTCTATCTCTGCTCGATGTCCTCGCGCACGATCGTCTACAAGGGAATGCTCACGGCAGATCAAATTACGGCCTTCTACCCGGATTTACTCGACGACACCTTTGAGTCTGCCCTCGCCTTGATTCACAGCCGATTCTCGACGAACGTGCTGCCAACATGGAAACTCGCCCATCCCTTCCGTACGCTGGCGCACAACGGGGAGATCAACACCCTGCGAGGAAACGTCAATTGGATGAATTCGCGCCAGTCGATCATTTCCTCTCCGCTGTTCACCCAGGACGAAATCCAGAAAATGCGGCCCATCATCCAGGAAGGCAGCTCGGATTCCGGCAGCCTGGATAACGCGGTCGAGTTCCTCATGATGGGAGGCCGCAGCCTCCCACACGTGATGATGATGCTCATTCCTGAGGCCTGGGAGAAAGATCCGGAGATTCCCGAAAATCGCAGGGCGTTCTACGAATATCACGGCGCACTCATCGAACCCTGGGATGGTCCCGCATCGGTGGCATTCACCGACGGCACGCTCATCGGCGCCACGCTGGATCGCAACGGCCTGCGGCCTTCACGCTACTGCTTGACGGATGACAACCTGCTCATCATGGCTTCCGAGGCCGGCACGCTCGATGTGCCCGCGGAAAAAATCCTCCGCAGAGGACGACTTCAACCGGGAAAAATGTTCATCGCCTCCCTCGAAGAAGGACGCATCATCCCGGATGACGAGATCAAGGATCGTATCTGCGACGATCGCCCGTACAAGCAGTGGCTCTTAGAGAACAAGATTCCCCTCGCCGAACTCGAGCCCCCGCGTCAGATCCTGCAGCCCCCATCCCGCAAGGTACGCACGCGGCAGCGCGTCTTCGGATATACCTTGGAAGATCTGCGCATCCTCCTGGCACCGATGGTCAAGAACGCCAAGGAGCCCATCGGCTCCATGGGCAACGACACCCCGTTGGCGGTGCTCTCGAAAAAATCGCGAAATTTGTTCGATTACTTCCACCAGCTCTTCGCCCAGGTTACCAACCCGCCTATCGATCCCATTCGTGAAGATCTGGTGATGAGCCTCGTGTCGTTCGTCGGAAGCAAGGGCAACATCCTCGAGGACGGACCGCAGCACGCCAACGTGATCGAACTGCCGCATCCCGTCCTGACCAACGAAGACCTCGAGCGCTTGCGCTGGGTCGACCGGCAAAGCTACCAGGCCAAGACCATCTCGATCTGTTTTAAAGCCGAGCCCGGCCGCATGCAGCGAGCGCTCGATCGCCTGCGGCGCGTGGCGGAGGAATACGTGCTCGACGGCTACGAGGTGATCATTCTCACCGACCGGCCGGTAGATTCGGGCCATGCGGCGATCCCTTCCTTGCTCGCCGTCTCCGCGGTGCACCACCATTTGATCCGCAAGGGCCTGCGCTCGCAGTGCGATCTCGTCGTCGAAACCGGAGAAGCCCGCGAAGTGCACCACTTCGCATGCCTTTTGGGTTTCGGCGCTTCTGCGGTGAATCCCTACATCGCTTTCGAGACGATCGAGGACATGCGCTTACGCAAGCTCCTGCCCAACCAGCTCACCGAGCAGGAAGCCCGCGATCATTACCTCAAAGCGATCGGCAAGGGTTTACTCAAGACCATGTCCAAGATGGGAATATCGACCATTTCATCCTACATCGGCGCGCAGATCTTCGAGGCGGTCGGCCTTTCCGACGAAGTCATCGAGGAATACTTCCCGGGAACCGTCTCGCGCATCGGTGGAATCGACATCCCCACGATCGAACGCGAGACACTCATGCGTCACAAAGCGGCTTACTTCGATCCGAACGACGATGACGATCTGGAGTTGGGCGGCCAATACCAATGGCGCTTGCGCGGCGAACGTCACCAGCACAACCCGGAGATGATTCACGAACTGCAGCACGCTGCCCGAACCAACGACTATGGGCTCTACCGAGAGTACGCCCGCATCGTCGATGATCCGGGAGATGCGCCGATCACCTTGCGCCATCTGCTTGAATTCACAAACCTCGATCCGATACCGATCGAGGAAGTCGAACCCGTCGCCTCGATCGTCAAGCGCTTCTCCTCGGGAGCGATGTCCTTCGGATCGATTTCCTGGGAAGCCCACACCACGCTGGCGATCGCCATGAACCGCCTCGGAGGAAAGTCAAACACCGGGGAAGGCGGTGAGGATCCCATCCGCTACGAGCCGCTGCCCAATGGAGACAGCATGCGCTCCGCCATCAAACAGGTGGCTTCGGGACGCTTCGGCGTCACGGCCAATTACCTCGTCAACGCCGACGAACTGCAGATCAAGATGGCTCAGGGCGCCAAGCCGGGTGAGGGCGGCCAGCTTCCCGGGCACAAAGTCGACGAGAATATCGCCCGGGTGCGCCATTCGACGCCGTACGTCGAATTGATCTCGCCGCCGCCGCACCACGACATCTATTCCATCGAGGATCTCGCCCAACTGATCTACGATCTCAAGAATTCCAACCCCCGGGCGCGCATCAACGTGAAGCTCGTGGCGGAGGTGGGCGTCGGCACCATTGCCGCGGGTGTCGCCAAAGCGCACGCGGATGTGATTCTGATTTCGGGGCACGACGGCGGAACCGGCGCTTCCCCACTCTCCTCGATCAAACACGCCGGTCTCCCCTGGGAACTCGGCGTGGCCGAGACGCACCAGGTCCTCATGCAGAACCTGCTGCGCGACCGCGTCGTCCTGCAGACCGACGGCCTCCTGCGCACGGGCCGGGACGTCGCCATCGCCACGCTGCTCGGCGCCGAGGAGTGGGGCATCGCCACGGGAGCGCTCATCGCCATGGGCTGCATCATGATGCGCAAGTGCCATCTCAACACCTGCCCCGTGGGTGTGGCGACGCAGGACAAGGAACTGCGCAAGCTCTTTACGGGCGAACCGGAGCACGTGGTCAACTTCTTCCGCTTTATCGCCGAGGACCTGCGCGAGCACATGGCGCGCCTCGGTTTCCGCACCGTCGACGAGATGGTCGGCCGGGTGGATAAACTCGCCCCCAAACGGGACATCAAACACTACAAAGCCAAGCAGCTCGACCTGGCACGCTTGCTTCACTTCATGCAGGCGGACGGCCGCTGCGGGACGTTTTGCTGCGTTCCCCAGGACCATGGACTCGACAAGGCGCTCGACAAGCAGCTGATCGGAATCGCCGGCCCTGCGATCGAACGAGGTGAAAAGGTCGAGGAAACCTTCGAAATCCGCAACGTGAACCGCACCGTGGGTACGCTGCTGGGCCAGGAAATCACCCGCCGCACAAGCGGGGAAGGACTTCCCGAAGGCACCATCCGCTTGAAAGCGGTGGGTTCGGCGGGGCAATCCTTCATGGCTTTCGCCCCCAGGGGCCTGACTATCGAGATCGAGGGCGAAGCGAATGACTACTTCTGCAAGGGGCTTTCCGGCGGCACGGCCATTCTCTACCCGCCGAAAGACGCAAATTTCAACCCCAATGACAACGTGATCTGCGGAAACGTGTCGTTCTACGGGGCGACTTCCGGCAAGGCATTCATCCTCGGTCTGGCTGGCGAACGTTTCTGCGTGCGTAATTCGGGCGCACACGTCGTCGTCGAGGGCGTGGGCGATCATGGATGTGAATACATGACCGGTGGACGAGCCGTGATCCTGGGCTCGATCGGCCGCAATTTTGCAGCCGGAATGTCCGGCGGCGTTGCCTATATCTGGGACGAGGACGACCGGGCGCGGCAGCGGATCAACACCAGCATGGTCGACCTCGAGGACATCGTCGACTCGGAGGAGATCACCGAACTTAAAACACTGATTGAGGAACACGCCCGAGTCACGGGATCGGAGCGTGCGGAGCGCATTCTTGCGACCTGGGACGTTCAATTGAGGAAATTCATCAAGGTGATGCCGCGCGATTACAAACGTGCCCTCGCCAGGCTGAACGTCGAGATGGCTGCGGTAAGCGAGGTATAAGATGGGTAAAGTCACCGGCTTCAAGGAATTCGTCAGAAAAAATCCGGCCTACGAACCGGTCGAAGAACGCATCCGCCACTGGCACGAGTTCAGCATTCCACTCACCCAGGAAGAGATCGAAATCCAGGGCGCCCGCTGTATGGATTGCGGCGTTCCCTTCTGCCACAACGGCTGCCCGTTGGGAAACATTATCCCCGACTTCAACGATCAGGTGTATCGAGGCAAATGGCAGCAGGCGCTGCAGACACTTCTGGACACCAGCAATTTCCCCGAATTCACCGGTCGAGTCTGCCCGGCCCCCTGCGAGTCCGCTTGCGTTCTCAGTATCAACAAACCGGCGGTCGCCATCAAGGCCATCGAACTCGCCATCATCGAACGTGGGTTCAAAGAGGGTTGGGTCATGCCGCAGCCACCGCGAAATCGGACGGGAAAGACGGTCGCCGTCGTCGGATCGGGTCCGGCAGGCCTTGCCGCCGCCGATCAACTCAACCGGGCGGGGCACACGGTCACGGTCTTCGAAAGGGCGGACCGGATCGGCGGCCTGCTGCGATACGGCATACCCGATTTCAAACTCTCCAAGGCTGTGCTCGATCGCCGTATCGAACTCATGATGGACGAAGGTGTGACATTCCGTACGGGAACCCACGTGGGCGTCGAACTGCCCGCGGGACAAATCATCGCCGATTTCGACGCCATCGTCCTCGCCGGAGGATCTACGAAGCCCCGCGATCTGCCCATCCCGGGCCGCGATGCGGAGGGAGTCGAATTCGCCATGCACTTCCTGACCCAGGCCAACCGGCGTATCGCCGGTGATTCGATCCCCGAAGGCAGCGACGTCCTGGCCACGGATAAAGACGTCGTGGTCATCGGCGGCGGAGACACCGGATCGGATTGTGTGGGAACCGCCATCCGGCAAAAAGCCCGCTCCGTCACGCAGATCGAAATCCTGCCCAAACCGCCGGAATCCCGCACCCTGGAGACGCCCTGGCCAACGCACCCAGGATCGCGCATTCTCACCACCTCAACTTCACAAGCCGAAGGGTGCGAAAGGCGCTGGGCGGTGATGTCGAAGGAATTTCTACAGGATGAGACGGGAGCGCTGCGAGGCATCCGGGCCGTGGAGGCAGACTGGAGTTCGGGCCGACCCGAAGCGCTCCCGGACAGCGAACACGAACTCCCCGTCCAACTGGCGTTGCTCGCAATGGGGTTCCTCCATCCGGAGCATGTACTGCTGGATGACTTTGGTGTAGAAAAAGACGATCGCGGCAACTGTGCTTCGCACGGCTACCGCACGTCACGCGAAGGCGTGTTCACCGCCGGTGACATGCGCCGAGGCCAATCGCTCGTGGTATGGGCGCTCAGCGAGGGGCGGGAATGCGCGCTCGAGGTGGATTCGTACCTCAACGGCCGCCCTTCACTTCTCGAATCGAAAACGAAAACGCGCAGCGACGCTGTCCTGCAGACGCTGCGCTAATCCAGAAAAACCATCGGCGCATTCAACGACAAAAACCCTCCCGGTCGTAGGAGCCTTCCGGGAGGGTCGGTCGTTCTATGTTCGCTTTCGAAGCGCAGAATTCAGACTGCGAGTTCCTTCTCCATCTTCGGCGTGTATTTTCCGTAGCGCGCTGCGCCGTTCATCCTGGCGCGGTGATGATAGACTTTCTGCGCCGCGGGGACGTTGTCCGCCTTTCCGGACCAGGCTTTCAGCGCCGGCGCCTGCAGCGCACGGCCGTAGGAGAAGCTGAGTTCCCAGGGGAACTCGCCCATGGCGTTCATGGCGTTCAGATTCTCAGTTGCCTGCTCGGCGGTTTGACCGCCGGAGAGGAAAACGATCCCGGGCACGGCGGCCGGTACGGTTCGCAGAAACGTGCGTACGGTTGCTGCGGCGATTTCCTCGGGGCTGGCCTGCTTCTTACATTCCTTTCCGGAAATGACCATGTTGGGTTTCAGCAGCGTTCCTTCCAACTCGACGTTCATTTCAAACAGGGCATCGTAGACGCGGCTCAACGTTTCAGTAGTAACCTGCTCGCAGCGGCCGATGTCGTGATTGCCGTCCATCAGGACTTCCGGCTCAACGATGGGAACCAAACCCGCTTCCTGGCACAGCGCAGCATAACGCGCCAGGGCATGCGCATTGGCGTTCATACATGCCACCGTCGGAATGCCGTCCCCGATGGTGATCACGGCCCGCCATTTGGCGAACTTGGCGCCCAGCTTGGCGTATTCCGCCAGACGGTCGCGTAAACCGTCCAAACCTTCCGTGACCCGTTCTCCCGGAAAGCCGGCCATCGGCTTGGCACCAGTATCCACCTTGATGCCGGGCAGCGTGCCTTGCTTGGACAATACTTCAGGGAACGGGACGCCGTCTTTGGTGCTTTGACGGATGGTTTCGTCGTAAAGGATCACGCCACTGATGTAATCCGCGGCGCCGTCCGTGGTGAACAACATCTCGCGGTATGAACGGCGGTTCTCCTCCGTGGACTCCACGCTGATGCTGTCGAAACGTTTCTTGATCGTTCCCGTACTTTCATCAGCGGCGAGGATGCCCTTTCCCTCGGCAACGAGTGCCTGTGCTACAGATCGCAGATCTTGCATTGACATATATCGAACCTCCAAATAATCTCACAGAAATGCCACACATCGTTATGTATCATTTCGTGTGGAAAAGTACACGGTATATTCGCCCCATCGAGTTAACACTTATCGGCACAATTGGTTTCAATCCAGGTATTTCTTCGGGTATTCGAAGAAACCCAATGTGCCGCTGCGCCGTGAAATCCTGTGCCACGCCATGTCGTTGAATTCGATACAAACGACACCGCTGGTGGGCATATTGTCGAGGTCGAAATCGGAGAGGTAGTTCACCAGCTCGGTGATACCCGGATTATGACCGAAGAGCATCACTTCCCGATAGATACTATCGAAGTCGTGAACGACCTCGAGCAAATCCGCGACGCTCGCGTCGTAGATTTTCGCTTGCGTGACGATTTCTTCGAGCGGATACCCGATTCCCTCAGCGATGATTTTAGCACTTTTTAAGGCTCTTTTCGCGGGACTTGAGAAAATGATCTCCGGTCGCACATTCCGTTCGGCGAGCAGCTTACCCATAAACGGGGCATCGCGTTTACCGCGCTTGTTCAAGGGACGTTCGAAGTCCGATAGACCGGGATTTTTCCAACTCGATTTCGAATGCCGAACGAGATAGAGTTTCTTCACGGATGATTCTGTGCTCGACAATTGGGCCGCACGACTTTATTGTTCTTGCGCGATCATTTAATGTTCTCGATCTCGCTCTCCAGCGCATCGAGTTGGCCGAGAACATTTTCGAGACCCTTATCGATTTCCTTCAAGTGCTTCTCCTCGTGCAGCACGAAGCGCCGGTAGGGTGCGAGCGCCTCCCGCAATCTGCCGATCGACTGTTCCAGCTCCCGTTCGAAACTTTCCCGCAGCACGCGCTCGAGTCTCGCACGAAGTTCCCGGACCTTCGCTCTCAATTCCTTCTTCGCTCGACCGCGGCGGAAGGGAATGATGGCGAAACCGAGCACCCCCAGAACGCTGGCGGCGATGATGCCCGTCGCGTCGGCCGTTGCTCCTACGAGAAGCGCGTTCAAGACAATCCCCAGGCCCACGGCGCCGACTTCGACCAGGCCCATCATGGCGATCGATTCCTGCACCGTCGTCACCAGCCTCGCTGCTTCTGTTTGCTTGTCGTAGCTTTTAATCACGCCATCCGCTTTAACACCGATGTTGTCCAGCAACTGTCGGCGGTTGTATGCAAACCCACTGGAAGCCTCTTCGGCGGCGGCACGCAGCGAATCCGTCTCGCGCCGGCGGCTCAGTTCTTCGGCCATCAAACGCCACTGGCGAATCTCTCGCTCGACCAGCCAATCGACGATCTCCTGCACGTCGGCGGCGATTTGATTCGGCGTCTCCCCGACCACGTCGTCCTCGAAGTCCTGGCGCAGCCGACCGCCGCGCATCATGTCGCGAACCTTCAAGAGTCGCATCCGATCGTCGATGAATTCCTCACCGCGCAGTCGCATTTCCAACAATTTGTTATCGATACTGAGCCAATGACGCTCGAACTCGGCATCGGTGTCATCCGCATAAAGCTTGAGATGGCGCTCGACTTTGTCCAACACCTGTACGTCTTCGGAGAGGATTTCCAGCCGTGAACTCGCCAGTTTGTCATATTGTCGGCCGATTTTCCGCGCCACGCCCAGCGGACTGAGCAGCTTCAAGCGGATGCGGTCCGTCTGCGTGAGACTCTCCAACAGGTATTTGCGGAAATCCGCGAACTCATCACTCCCCGCGGCACGCCCGGATGTATCCGCTCCGTCAGCCCGTTCGAGCGCCCGCCGGGCAGAGAAGGAAAATATGTGCGGAGAGAGTTTCAGCAAATCCTGCACGCCGTCGTGCACGAACTCGCGCACCTCGTCGATCGATTGCTGATCGTCGAAGATATCGATCTTGTTGATCGCCACGACGATCTTCTTGCCCCATTCCTGAATGTGCTCCAGAAAAGCGCGTTCGCTTTCCGTGAATGGACGGTCTGCCGAGGTGACGAAAATCACCAGATCGCTGCGGGGGATGAAATCCCGCACGATGGATTCGTGATGCCGCAGGACGGCGTTCGTCCCCGGCGTATCGACGATGTTGACTTCCCGCAGAAATTCCGCAGGGTAGCGCACCACGCGCACGTCCTTGGCGACGAATTCGGGCGCTCCCTCCTCGCCATAACGCACGACGTAGATCCGGTCTGTGGTGGGGGTGACACCCTGGGGCAAGTACGCCTTCCCCAGCAGGGCGTTGATCAACGCCGACTTTCCGCTGTTGAACTCGCCCACCACCACGAGAAGGAACAATTCGTCCAGTTGCTGTAATGCCTGCTGCAAATGCTCGAGGTCTGCAGGAGCCGTCTCCCAATCTCGAAGCAAGTCGATCAGCTGCTCGATTTGCTTGCGCTCGGCTTCCCAGAGTTCGCTTTGACGATCATCCAATAGGGTCGGGAACGTCATAGATTACTCCTCGTGAGATACATCCGCTTCGATTTCACGATCCGGGCACCTACAAGTTCAACGTTCGATCCAGATCATGTAGGCCTGTGGCACACCGATCGGTGAAGGCAGGTAGCCGAACACGTACGGTTTCCATATGCCATCAGATGGTGAACTATGGCTGATAACCAGGATGGGTGCCGCATCGAGTAGATGCTACTCAGCCTGCCGGTACAATTCTAACCGAAGCTCCAGATTTTGTTCCGTCCACGTCGACCACGTGCCAGCGCCACTGCAATCTGGCGCCAGGAGGCAACGATCCCGTACGGCGCATGTTCCACAACCAATACGTATTCACGTCGTGGCCGGGTTGGAAATCATCCGGGATTACCCGATTGACGTCGGTCACACAGCTGCTGACATCGAGGCCGTATTCCAATTCAACCACTTCGATGAGCACGTCGCTCTCCAGTTCGATCGTGAATTCGATCTCCTCCGGACAGCTAAGTATCGCTTTCGCTTCGACGACCTCAATGCCAGCTTGCTGCGGTATTTGAAAGCCGGACAGCAGCATGCCCAGCATGAAGACGAGCAGTATTCGATATCGTTGCATCATTCCGACACCATCATCTGTGAACTGTTGCAGGTCAACCTTCACACTAAGCCAAACGGTTCGAAGCAGAATGAAGGCCTCGTGGGTTTTTACCTGAGAATAGATACTCCCCCAACGCTCATGGTTGGACCAGGTATTTATAGTACGCCGGCTGCCAGGTGTGACGTGCAGTACCGATGACGACCAGGACAGCCTCGTCGAATTCATCGCCGATCGTCAATTCGAACGCCGTGGATTGATCCTCGTCCAGGGGCAGCTCGCGGACGCGGGTCTCACGTCCGGTCTCGATCAAGACGAGCCGATACGTCTGCGGCAGGTGATTGTACAGGCGCACGAAGCCCGCCGCCTCCCAGCCGCCCTCCCCGTTTTCGAAATCCTCCTCATAGTCGATGGCTTCGATGGAAAGATCGTCCAGCAGCAAGCCGTCACCGTTGACCGCTGCGTCGGTGACGTACTCGAAACGCAGCAAGATTTGCTGTCCCGCGAACTCCGACAGATCGACGCTTTCGCGAATCCACGCTGATGTGCTTGGATCGCCGCTGTATCCCGTGTATCCCCAGCCGTAGGAGTTTCCCGTAGGGTTGGTATCCGTTCCGGAGGGCGTCTCTACGAACTGCCAGGTTTCACCGCCGTCTGCGGAAGCCAGCAGATACAAATAATCCCAGTCCTCTTCGATGTCGTACCAGACCCAATAATCGAAGCTGACGTCGCCGCTCACATCGCTGAAATCGAAGCTGCGCGTCAGGGTCATGTCGGACGTGTCTCCACGGTTTGACCAAAACGCATAGTCCCCGGAATGAGCATCCTCCGGAACGACCCGCACGCTTTGAAGTCCCTGGAATTCCGCCTTGTACGTACCCGGGCAAGTAAATTCAATGTAGTCAATGCCGTATTGTTTGACGTCCTGTACCTGTTCATCGCCAGGGCATTCGAAGAAGGAAACAGCAGGCCGCGGCGTAGGAGGATCGTACGATTGGTAGCTGTATTCCCCGTTCGAGATGGACGGGTCATTCAACCACATCGCCACGCTCCAATCCGAGTATACGTCGTCGGCATTGACCCCGCCGCCCGACAGCGCACCGGAAGAAGCCTCGCTTTCGAGGACGCGATCGATCGAATCCAAACCGTTTGCAGGATTTGCAACCACCGCCTGCGTGATCTCGGCACCGAAACGGTCCATGAAATAGGTAATGAAGAGAAAAGCCTGGCCGTAGTGCGCCGAACTGTCCTCTCCACTCGGCCAGTAGTCGAGGGTCTTATCGGTATCACTGGCGTAAAGATAATCGACGCCGCCGACGTCATAGCCGTTCAACAAGACCGCGAATTCCGAGAAGCCCTCGTTCATCCACGTGCTTTCGTTGCTGTCTCGATACCAATGGATCATGTGTTGGAATTCGTGGGCCAGCACACCGTAAGTGAACTCCTCTCGCAAAAAGACGTTGTCCGCGCTGATGTAGAAAATCTCATGTGCGTTCGAATACGGGTGAACCAGAGGCGAGTACTCATCGATGGAGCCGTACAAACCGGCCACGTTGTATCCCAGGCCGCGGGCAAAAAGAATGTAGAGATGTACGTCTCCATCCACACCGGGAGACCATTCTCCGCCGAAAAATTCCCGGTCCTTTGGATAGATGCTGCTTTCGAAGGTATCTACCAGGGCTACTGCATCTTCTTCGTTATAACTCACACCGTCTTCGACCCAGAAGTAGACGTGGTCGGTGGCGTAAGCCAAACTGGCAGTGATCTCGAAGCTCTCCCCTTCTTGATTGTCTGTGATCCAGAAGGATTCATTCGCTCCAATGCCGATCGGATCGGCGTGTTCGTGCACCACGATGGGGACATCGTCGACCCCTCGAAAGCGTTCAGCCAGTAATCTCGGATCGGCTTCGGGCACGATGGCTTCAGCCAGACTCGCCCGCATCTCACGCGCCAATTCGAGATCGACGTCTTCCTGAATCATCGCATCGAAGATCGTAGGTGAAGGTGACTCTTGCGTTACGGATTCACCTTCGCTGGGGCTTTCGGTCGGTGTGCTTTGCGCCACTTGCTCTGACGAAAATACCGAATCGACCGCATCACCGAGCAGCACAATCGTCAAGACAGCCACCGCAATACAGAAAAAGACCACCAAAGTCGTGACCAGGCCGATCGAAAACCAGACCGCCGGTTTTTGCTCATCTGTTGACATCAATGCACTCCCAAAATCAGGTATCCAGGATTATATCGGATTATGG
>DAOUEE010000155.1:0-13878 GCA_034430695.1 Anaerolineales bacterium
GCGTACTTCGTAATCATCCTTCCCGGCGCGCTGCTTCTTCTGCTCTTGTTTGTCCTGCGCAGCGATGATGTCCGCACCTACCTGTCTGCTCGAGGTCCGTTTCTCGGCCGGACCGATCAGCGGGCGTCTTTGCTACAACAGCGCGCCGGTAATTTCCTCGTCATAGTCTCCATTATTTGGCTTGGATGGCGCATCGTGAAAGTCTGGGCTCGTATTTCTTTGCCGGACTGGGGGTATCTTTTTGCCGATTTCTTGCTGCTAGGTGGATGGTTGTTGCGGGAAGTTCCGCTTGACCGAATCGGCGCTTACTGGAAAGAGAGGCGCAGCAAATTCGGTTTTGTGCTGATCAATCACCTATCCCTGATCGGAGTTCTGGCGAGTGTTTTCATGTCCGGCAAATTCTGGCCGCTCTTTCTCCTCATATTTGCTCTGAGCATCATCGCGTATCGGAATTCTTTGCGCAGCATTTCGGTCAGCTATTGGATCACGACGCTGGCGCTGATTGTCTTCACACCAGGGATCAATCATTGGAGTTTTTCGATCGTTGGCGATGAATACGCCTTCTTTCGCTACGCTCAAAACATCGTCCAAGGACAAGACTTGTCCATTATCGGGGATCACCTTTTTTACGGGCAGGGGGTATACCAGACGCATCCCTACTTCTCTTCGTTGATTCAAGCCGTATTCATGAAAATATTCGGGGTGAACAACTTCGGCTGGCGTTTCAGCAACATCTATCTTTCGGCGGTGGCGATTGGCCTCTTGCATTCTGTTTTCCGGAGTTTCCTGCGCGAGCGGGTCGCCGGATTTGCTGCTTTATTCCTGGCTTTCTCGCAGTACTTGATCTCGTTTGGAAAGATCGGCTACAACAATCTGCAAGCTTTCTTTCTTCTCGCCGTCGTGCTCTATTTCGCCAGTAGAACGATCGCGTGCCGAAGAGCGTTTGACTTCGCCTCGTTGGGCGCCGCTTGCGGCCTATGTTTCTATGTCTATCCCGCGGCATTGTTCGTGCCTCCACTCGCGATCTTGATTTTACTGTTTTACGATCCGCCGCTTAGGCGCGGGGCGATTCGAAATTGGGCCATTTTCTCGCTTTGTTTTATGGTTCTGCTTCTGCCCCTTTTCTCTCAACAAGAATACTGGTTGAATAAAATTCCAGGCACTTTTTTGTATACGCCGGAATTGAGCCGGAGTCCATCGAGCATTGCCCATCATCTTTCCAGCAACCTGCTCTCAGCGACGTTTTCATTCCTCTACGCGCCGCAGGAAACGCACTTCGTTGCCGCTTCGTATATCGATCCGTTGTCTGCGGCATTCGCGCTGATTGGCTTCTCGCTGCTGCTGTCGAAATTCCGCTCTCACAAATTTGCAACCTTTTTCGTCACCGGCTTCGCATTTTTATTGTTCTTTCTCGGCGCGACGCACGATCGCAGTGTTCCTTCGACGACGCGAATGTTCCTGTTGCTTCCCTGGTTTGCCGTGTTTTCTGCGATTGGGTTTACGTGGATCATTCGTCGATCACGATTTCTACACCCGTCACGTCCGGTCATGTCCATCATTGCCGGTGTGATCATGCTTGGCTGTCTCGGCTTCAATCTCTACCAGGCGTTTCCCCTGGCGCAGAAACGAATGGCGAATCGCTATCATTCATTCCAGGTCTTGTTCCTGCGAGATGCGGCCCACTTACTCAGGCCCAGAAATGATGTAGACCCGCAGATTACGATTCTCACTCAACCGCAAACACACTTGTTGGAATCGCTGTACGAGCTTCTTGACATCTATCGGATTCCGTACAGCCGGGAACAACTGGTTGAAGTAGGCGCCGTAGACTTCCTGGAGGACGAATCGGAGTATGACCAATGGCTTCACGACGAGCACAGCTTGATTATAATTACCCCATGGGTGTACGGTGAAATCAGGACATCGATCGAACGTGTTCTCATCCAAGCGGGCAAACAGCCTCAAGAAGTCAAGAATTCAATGGGAGAAACCGTTTACGCCGTATGGGAGACTCCATTGGACTAGCATGAATCTGGTCCATCCGGGATGGACGCGTTCGATGGGGCTGAAGTCTATAATAAATAATGAGGTTTCTCATTAAAAAAAACGAGAAAGAGCATCAATGCAGGCACGTGAATGAAAATGACTGGAAAACGAATTACGGACAATCTGGATGACCTTCTGGCTATCTTACCGCTAGAGATCACGAAAGAGATACGGAAAATCAATCGCCAAGACGACTTACTCGAAGTCATCCTGGATCTTGGTCGCGTACCCACGGCGCGTTTCATCGATAGTGAGGTGACCCTCAGCAATCGAGAAGTCGGGCGCGAAGAGTTGGATTACGTCGTCTCGCGCGTCGGTGGTTTCGACGCCGACAACCGCGGCGGCATCGAGCGCACGCTGCACCGCATAGCGGCCATTCGCAACCGGCACGATCAGATCGTGGGGTTGACATGCCGGGTGGGCCGGGCCGTCTACGGCACGATCGACATCATCCAGGATTTCATTCTCGGCGGGAAAAGCGTTCTGTTGGTTGGGCGTCCTGCCGTCGGAAAAACGACCATGCTGCGCGAGGCAGCGCGAATCCTGGCCGAGGAGAAGCGGGTCGTTATCGTGGATACGTCGAACGAAATCGCCGGCGACGGCGACGTTCCGCATCCGGCCATCGGCCGGGCTCGACGCATGCAGGTACGTGAACCCACCCTGCAGCACGAAGTGATGATCGAAGCGGTCGAGAATCACAATCCCGAGGTCATCGTGATCGACGAGATCGGGCGGGAGTTGGAAGCCGTAGCCGCGCGCACCATTGCCGAACGCGGGGTGCAGCTGATCGGTACGGCACACGGAAACACGCTGGAAAATCTCCTGCTCAATCCCACTTTGTCCGATCTCGTGGGTGGCATCGAATCCGTCACACTCTCCGACGAGGAAGCCCGCCGTCGAGGTACGCAGAAGACGGTGCTCGAACGCCGTGCTGCGCCTACCTTCCCTGTGCTGATCGAAATCCAGGATCGTGAACGACTGGCGGTTCACCGTGATGTTGCCGCCTCCGTCGACGCCATGTTGCGCGGCCGCCCGCTGACCCCCGAGCTTCGCTACAGGGATGAAAATGGCGAGGTGAAGATCGAAACGCCTCCGCAGACGACTTCCGCTCGAGGCCGCGGCCAAGAAGGATATCGGCGTCAGGCTGCGCTTCCCTCGACGCCCATGTCTTCCGATAATGGACTGCCCTATTCCCCAACACCGCCCCGCATGCCCGGTACGGCGCTGGAAACGGTTCGTATTTACGCCTACGGTGTTGCTCGCAATCGTTTGCGCCAGGCGGCCAAACGCCTGCGTGTGCCGGTTGTCCTGGTAAATGATTTGGGTGAAGCCGACGTGATGGTGACTTTGCGCTCTTACTATCGGAAGCGGCAGAAGGTGATCTCCAACGCCGAGAGCCGCCGCATGCCCATCTACGTCTTGCGATCGAATACGGTCAATCAAATGGAGAGCTTCCTCGCAGACATGTTCAATCTGGATGGGCTGTCCTCCGATGACCCGGCGTTGGAGGCGGGTATGGAGGAGGCCCGTCGAGCCGTCCAATCCGTACTCGACGGCGCCCGTTCGGTGGACCTTTCTCCGGCATCGGCCTACGTTCGCCGGCTGCAACATCAGATGGCTCGACAGGCCAACCTGGTTTCTCATTCCTATGGCAATGAACCGCAACGACGGGTAAGGATTTATCGCAATTGAGTCTATTCATCACGCTGGAAGGGCCCGACGGAAGTGGAAAAACCCGCCAAGCCTCATTGCTTGCAAAGCGGCTTCGCACGCTGGGGCATGATGTTCTTCTCACCCGTGAACCCGGTGGAACGGAAATCGGCGAGCAAATCCGGCAGGTGTTGATGTCTCTCGATAATACGCTCATGGACCCGCGCACCGAGTTCCTGCTTTTCTCCGCGTCCCGGGCACAGCACGTATCCGAACGCATCCGCCCGCATCTCGAGCATGGTGGGATCGTGATCTGCGATCGATATTTTGATGCTTCTCTGGCGTATCAAGGCTATGGTCATCGCCTGGATCTGGATTCGCTGCGTACGATCACGTCTTTTGCCACACAAGACTTGACGCCCGATCTCACGCTGCTCCTCGACCTGCCTGTGGAAAAAGGTTTGCAGCGTAGAGAACAAGGCGGCAACTGGAATCGTCTCGACGCATATGATCTGGAATTTCATCGCCGGGTACGGCAGGGATATCTGGCGCTGGCGGAAAGCCAACCTCAGCGCTGGATCGTCATCGACGGGCTGCAGCACGTCGATCAGGTTCATGCCGAAATCCAGCAAGCCGTCGAGACAAAATTAGCTCAGTCACCCTCGGCCTGAGGGCGACGCCTTCGGGTTTCCGTGTGGTCGTTTGAACTCTGGGGGGTGAGGTTGATCACTTCCGGGACGATCTTTTCCTGCGACAGGAGACCGCTTCGTGGGCGGGTTTCGGGGAGAATCAAAACGCTGGCAAACCACTCGCCTCATTGATTAGATATCGAGATCCGGCATGTTTTTTTCGATCTCCTCTGGACTCTGTCCGGCCTCCAATCGATCTACGACTTCGTCGAATTCGCCGGGCAGTTCCTCTCCCATTTCTTGCCCCATCTTACGCATCATGCGCGCCATCGAGCGGGGATCGTTCTCGTCGAAGTTTCCCCACTCGCCTGGATCGGCCAAAGATTCCAGGCGCGAATCCTCCGAGCGGGCGAATCGCACCCGGTTGATCAGACGTTGAAGATTTGTCCCACCACAATGCGGGCATGAAACAGAGACACGGCCGTACTCCTCATACGACTGGTGCACTGAAATTCGTTTTTCACAATCCCCACACAGATAATCATAGGTTGGCACGATGGGCTCCTTACGCCAGCCATTCCCCCGGATTCGACCTCAAGGAAACGGCTGATTCGCAACAACTGCCAAATCGATTATACTGGCCCGGATAGGAGATATCAACGCATGGACGAGCAGCTGTTCACCAGAGAACGGTTTCCGCTTTTGATCGTAATCTCAGGACCTTCAGGTGTGGGAAAGGATTCAGTGATCCAGCGCTTGAAGGAAAATGGCACGTCCTTTCATTTTGTCGTTACCGCCACAACCCGTCCCAGGCGAGCAGAAGAAGTCGAAGGGTTGGATTACTTCTTTGTCAGCCGCGAGGAATTTGCCGAGATGATCGAACGGGACGAACTGCTCGAACATGCCGTCGTATACGACGATTACAAAGGCATTCCCAAACAACAAGTACGTGAAGCGATGCGGAGCGGAAAGGACGTCGTGATGCGTCTCGATGTACAGGGGGCAGGGACGATCCGAAATCTTTTTACCGAGGCGCTGCTGATCTTCCTCACGACGCGTACGGAGCAGGAATTACTCCGGCGCCTCGAAGCACGAAAATCCGAGACGCCGGGTGCGCGCAAGTTGCGCATCGAGATGGCCCGCAAGGAAATGGCGCAGATCGGCATCTTCGATTACGTGGTGGTCAACGCAGAGGGTGAATTGGACGACGCCGTCGAAACGATTCTAGCGATCATCGAAGCCGAACACCACCGCGTAATACCGCGACGAGTGCAACTGTGAACGACGGTTTCAGCCATACGGCAACGGAAACACCCCGGCGGAGCAGACCCGTCGATTTCCGCACGATTCTGTCGCGTTTTCCGGTTACGTATGGCACCATCGGCTTTACGGTCATCGTTTTCATTTTTCAGTGGCTTGGTGCGTATGTCAACGGCAATGGCGTTGTGTGCGGACAGGGAGACGTAATCTGCCAGGTTGGCGCGAAAATCAACCAAGCCATTGCCGCTGGGGAAATTTGGCGCTTCGTCACGCCGATATTCATTCATGTTGATATCTGGCACATCCTGGTCAACATGTATTCCCTTCATGCCGTCGGACCCTCTGTGGAAATGTTCTACGGAAAGCAACGGACGGCGATCGTATACCTGCTGAGTGGAATTTCTGGAGTTGCCTTCAGCCTCGCTTTCAACTCCTACGTTTCGGTGGGTGCTTCAGGCGCCATTTTTGGGATCGTCGGTGCGCTTGCGTTGTTTCTCTTTCGACACCGGAATATTTTCGGCGCCGTTGCCAAGAATCAACTGCAGCGTATCATTTTCATCATTTTCTTGAATCTGATGCTGGGTACGTCTGCCATGATCGACAACTGGGGGCACATCGGCGGTCTTCTTGGCGGGATATTCATCGGATGGTTCATCGGACCCCAGTGGGAAATAATTCAAACTCCGGAACAACCCAACCGGCTGGTCGATAAGCGGCCCTGGGAGGACGTTCAAGCGAATACCTTATTCGCAGTCGTTATCGTTGCATCCGTCTGTCTCGCGGCGATCTTCAGCCCCTTCAATCAATAGTTTCGGATACACTATATTAATGGACGGCCCTCTGCGGCTTGTTAGATCGAGGATGTATACGAAGGGCGGCGTGGGACATCCGTTTTGCGCAAACCAGACCAATGAGGAATTCTTGAATTCATCCGCAGTTGGATAGTCGATTGGGCAGGAATAGACGCATTTTTCAGCTTGGTATATCAACGACTATGGAATGAGGACATCAAATAATGGCCGGTAAAAAAGTCCCTGCATTGTTCGACATAACCTTCGTGGGTGCTGGTCCCACGGGCTTGTTTGGCGCATTTTGTGCCGGCCTACGCGAGTTATCCGTGAAAGTCATCGACGCGCTACCAAAAGCGGGTGGGCAGTTGATTACACTCTATCCCGAAAAATGGATCTACGATACTCCGGGTTTCTATAAGATACGGTCGAAAGATCTCGTAGAAAATCTACTCCAACAAGCTTCACAGTGGCAGCCGGAGTTTGTGTTCAACCAGCGGGCATTGAAACTGATACGAGATAACCATCCCGACGCGGACCCGGACGAACAGGTCTGGGTGATCGAAACCGATAAAGAGCGCCACTATACGAAAACCGTCGTGATCGCTGCCGGGATAGGCGCTTTCGAACCGATTCACTTGAAAAATGAAAGCGTGGATCGTTTCGAAAACAAAGGCGTCACATACATAGTTCACGATCTCGAAACGTATGCGGGACAGCGCGTTCTCGTCGTCGGTGGCGGGGATAGCGCAGTGGATTGGGCACTGGCGCTCGAATCCATCGCCGAGAAGGTCACGCTCATTCACCGCCGGGACGGATTCCGTGCCCATGAATCTTCGGTCGATGCGCTTAATAAATCGCCGGTCGAAGTACTCGTCTTTCATGAGTTGCGCGAACTGCAGGGGGGATCTCACCTCGAGCGAGCCGTGATTTTCAACAATCAAACCCAAGAAGAACGCACGCTCGACGTCGATGCCGTCGTCCTCGCTCTGGGATTTAAGGCTGATTTGGGGCCGATTCGCTCCTGGGAGCTCGAGACCATCGGGCGCCGCTATATTCAGGTGAACAAGCGCATGGAAACGAACTTGCCGGGTGTGTATGCCGCTGGGGATGTGGCGTTGCAGGAAGATCTCGATCCGCTCAACTTAATCGTGATTGGCTATGGTCAGGTGACTGTGGCTGTCAACTATGCCTACACGAAGATAAAACCGGGTGAAAAGGTGTTCCCCGGTCACTCCAGCGAAAAGCTTTCAAATAAATCCTGATACCATGTCTCGGCGAAACGTTTATTCCGAAGCCGGATTCTCTTCACCCGCCTGTTCCTGTTTGGATTGTTTGTTGCGCAGGAACGGCAGGCGAAAACGGGGAAAGCGCCGCGGCGGTGTTCCAGATTCGGACGGTGTTGGGTTCGCTATCTCGTCCGGAGAATCGTTTCCCGGTGTCCTCTTTCTGCTCAAGTGCGGCAATCTCAATCTTGGAAAGTGCCGTCCTTTCGAGGCATCCTTCGGCTTTGGATTACGCGGCCAATACAGCAGCAGTCCAAGCAGGCTGATGGCGACTCCGGTCGCCAGTCCGATCACCTGTATGGGACCAAATGTGACGTTGGGAAGGTGTTGTGCGCCGAGGCCGATGAAATCGGCAAGCGATGCCGCCGCAGATACGACATATCCGGTGGCGATCAGGCGCACCCCGATGTCTGCCCGCAGCGACATCGGTCGATGATTGCGAATGACGCGTACACTGGCGTACGCGCTTGCAAGCAATATCGCCAACCCAACCAGCCAGACATCCACCTGAACGAATCCGACGACTTCGCTGCGGTTCATACCGATGAGATCTGGTTGGACGCCGATAATAAAGATCATGAAACCTACGAATACGATGGTCATCCAGTAACGCGCCCATCGAATCTGGTATGGCTTTAAGGGGGGCGATGGCATGTATCAATACTCCGGTGATGTTCTAGGACATGGTAGCAATTTGTATTTCGACAACATCTTATCCGGCCTCGGGGGAATCTTAATCCCGTGTCGAGGCGAAGTCAATTAACCGTAATTCTAAGCTGCTGTCAAGGTCCGAGGGTGCCGCTGCGATTTCTTCCTCGCCTCGCAGATTCCCACAGGACGATTCGCATCCCGCCGGCGACGGACAATATTTCCGGGTCCGGTTGCATCCGTATGAATGCCGGCCTTATATTTGGCGCAACGCCGATACCAATTCTTTCCAGAATTCATCTTCCTCGTCAGGTACGAAGGGCCGGTAAATCGACAAGCGATCAACAAGGCCTTGATATCTTTGTTTCAATGCCTCTGCCAGGCCGCCCGACGGGGCGGAGATCGCAAAGGTGTCGAGCATCTCGTCGTCGATTAAGGCGGGCATCTGGTTCCACGCTTTCTTGCGGGATAATCCTTGCAGCTGATCGGCGATTTCTCCCCAGCCGTGCAGTGCCATTACGGGCCGGTACGTGGGTGTGGATGCGTAGAAAGCGATTTGCGATCGCACGAACGCGCTTTCCTCCGGCCTCGTGCTCACCATCACGCTCGTCGTCAGTGCGACCTGATCGGCATCCCGCCCCGATTGGGAAGCTCCCTGCTCGATCGCCGGAAGTACGACCTCCCGCAAGTAGCGTGCGGAATGATACGGATGGGCGATGAAACCGTCGGCGATTTCTCCCGCCAAACGACAAAGGCCAACGTTCACCCCTGCGATGTAAATCGGTATATCGGGATGGTCGATCGGCCCCGGGTTGAAAAACGGGGTCATCAGGGTGAGTTTGTAGTGTTCCCCGCGAAAGTTCAACCGCTCCCCGGTTTGCCAGGTTCTCCACAGGGATTGAATCGCATGTATGAATTCACGCAATCGGCCCACCGGAGAATCCGGCCAGGGCATTCCAAACCGGCGTTCGATGTGGGGACGCACCTGTGTTCCCAATCCGAGGATAAATCGACCTCTGGAAGCTCGGGCCAGATCCCAGGCGCTGTAACCCACCGTTGCCGGACTGCGTGCGAAGGCGATGGCGACTGACGTGCCGAAGGACAGTGTTTCACTGTGCTCGCCGATTAAGGTCAACGGAAGAAACGGATCGTGTTGCGTTTCGTGGGACCAGAGCGCGTCAAACCCGATGACTTCCGCGGCGCGCACCAGTGCCGGTAATTGATTCAGATCGCGAGCTTGAATACTTGCGTCGAATTTCATTGTTACTCACTTCCGTTGGGAAACGTGGAAAAAATATGGCCTTCACAAGACAATCAAGCAGCAGGGCCGTCTTCGCTAGCGGCGATCACAACCAGGTCACGTCGCCGCACAAATCGGGCGGCAGAGGTTTCGAACGAAACGCTTCAAACGCCTCGCGCTCCAAACCGACCGTCGTCGGATCGCCATGACCGGGATAGAGGATGACGCTGTCTGGCCACGAAAAGACGGACGCGCAAAGAGATTCAATCGAAGTTGCCAATGCTTCCGGAGACTCGGTGTGGCCGGGTCCTCCTGGAAAGATCGCATCGCCCACGACCGCACGTTTAATGAGACCGGATTCGATGATCATGAATCCTACACTTCCCGGCGTATGTCCGGGGATGTGGACGAATTCGATGCAGTCGCCACCCAGGTCGATCTTCGCACCATCGCGGACGGCGAAATCCGCTTCCTGATCCAGGGATTCCGAGTCCGCCGGGTGGATGTAAACTGGGCTGTTCAATCTGCGACGCACGCCTTCCAAAGCGGCGACGTGGTCTTGATGTCCATGGGTGATCAGGATGCAAAGAACCTTGATCGAACCTACCCAGCGCAGAATTTCCTCCGCTTGACCTCCGGGATCAATGAGAACCGCTTCCTCGCGTGCAGCGTCGACCAGGAGGTAACAATTCGTTTGATATTCGCCGACGGGCAATTTCCGGATTTCTATCATTTCGCTTTCCATCGAGAAGTACCATACAATTGTAGCTTAATTGTGCATTTCATTTCACAGATCGAATGGCCACAGAACGGCAGATAGATCTACGAGAATTTAGGATTTGAACCACGATTTTTCTACTGTGCATCGACCCCTTACCAGAGTTGAGTATACACAATGATTGACTACTGATAGGATAAATCGTAGCAGGATGCACGCGAGTTCAATCTCATGAGTCGTTCAAGCCGCCGTTGGTTTTCCAAATTGTGTGAACCTTTGGCCCAGCCGACAGCCATGCTGAATACGACCGTCGACGAATGAACACAACTCCTTGCACAAACTGCTTTCGAAAGGAGATCACACTCATGGAAGACCGCATCATCGGCACGGTTAAGTGGTTCAACAGCGAAAAGGGCTGGGGCTTTATCGAGCGCGAAGATGCGCCGGACGTTTTTGTCCATTACAGCGCCATCCAAGCCGAGGGCTTCAAGACACTCATGCAGGGCCAGCAAGTTGAATTTACCATCGAAGAAGGACCAAAAGGACCTCAAGCTGCAAATGTCATGATCATTTAGTGCACCGATCCATTTCATCCCGAATACTGACCAACGAACTTTCTCTCCAAAGCCAATAAGACCATGCGGCCTGCCCGGCCGTGGTGAACGCTCGTGCTTGGGCATAGAACGAAAGCATTCTCACTGAATTATCCGTGAATGGCACGGAAAATTTGCTCGTCAGCGAGGAAACGACATCTGACGGGCACATCCCTTCACGTCCTGTTACATTCCATCTCGCTGCGATCTTACTTGGACAGACGTAGAATGAGTGGCTTAAACACACACCCCGAAGCGCTTCGGGGTGTGTGTTTATTATGCTCGAAATGTTTTATTCTGTGTTTCATTCGTCTGGTGTGTTTTAGCCACGAATGACCAGAACGAAGGTTCCGGGTTGATCCCACTCTGCGACAATTTTGCCGCCGGGGATGCGCTGATGCGGCTCCCGAGCGAACGGTATGTCCACCCAATTCACGGCATCGGCGTCAAACCACAACACGGCGAAATTCTCTTCCCACTGATATCCAGGAATGAAGAACTCGATCCTGATCGTCTCGCCTTCCGGTATTTCAGCGTTGAAGAGCAGAATGTCGATGCCAACCACGAAAATATCACCCTCGGGTAGATTGGCGGGTAGTTTGCTGGGATCTGTAATCGTCATGTAGCTGGCGTACGAAGCATCTTCTTCTTCGATTGGATCGATGGGCGGGAATTCAACCATCATTCCATCGCCGGCGTTGACATATTTGGATGACTGGTCGCTGATTTCGCAGTCCTCGTAGGGATCTTCTTCCTTATCCTCTTTCGGCTCACATTTAATCCAGATCACTTCCTCGCCGACGGGCACCATCACGGCGCCGTATTCGTTGGCGGATGCGAGGATGCAGGTCAGTGTCACGGTGCCGTTTTCGGGCTGTGCCCAAACGCCATATTGGCCGTTCTCGCTGAGCTGGCTGTTGGTGACGTTGATCTCGTTGTTTTCGTCATCGCCGTCGAACACCACAAGCGCCCCCGATTCCTCGTTGTTGTTTGCGGTCACATTTGTCATCGTGACAGAGCCGCCGGCGTTAACGTCGATGTACACGCCGTTGCCGATGTTATCGCCTTCGACGCCGTTGCCTGCGTTGCTTGCATTCACGTTGCTCAGGATCACGTCGCCGGTCTGATTCTCGACCGAAATCGCATCTCCATCTGCGTTGGTCGCTACGACGTCTTCGATGGTCAGCGTGCCCGTGTTGTCTACGGCCGTAACGCCGCCAGTGATCTCAAAACCGCCGAGAACCATGTTCAACATGTTCTGGATGATCACGTTGCCGTCGATCACGGTCGTGCCGCTGCCGTTTTCGCTCTGCAGGATGAGTTCGAACGGCGTGTCTGCACCCCCGTTCCATGCACTGCCGTCGATGACGATGTCTTCCGTGAAGGTGCCGTCTTCGACGACGATCATGCCGTCATCCGGCGTCCAACCGTTTGCGCTGAGTTCGTCGATCGCATCCTGGATCGATGTGTAGTTGTACAGCGTGCCGCCGTAGTAGAAGTAGGGATCGGCAACCGTTGAGGTTTCTTCCGATTCTTCCGTTACTTCCACGGCCGGATCTGCGGCGGTTGACACGGCCTCGCTTGCGAGGCATGTCTCGTCTTCGATAGGCACGTCTTCCGCGACGGCTTCTTCGTCCTCGGCGGGCGTGCTGGCTTCCACTGCTTCTGCATCTTGTGTTGGTGCGACTTCTTCAGTGGGCGCGGCTTCTTCCGCTGGAGCGGCTTCTTCCGCCGGCGCTGCATCTTCAACCGGTGCAGCCTGCGCTGGAGCTTGCTCCTCTCCTTCGGAATTTCCTTCCGGGGGTGATTCGCTTTCTTCCGAACTGGGTGGATCCTCTGTCGTTCCATCGTCGGCGAAGACGGCTGATCCCAGTGGGCTGAGCAGCGTCAGCGCCATGGCCAGGATGACAGCGATCCGGAAAGGTCTTTCCCAATTTCTCATCGCCATGATTCTCATTATTCCTCTCCTTATAATAGGGCAATCGCCCCTGCAAAAATGATGCACGATCATAAAAGATTTCAGTGTGAAAATAACGGCAGCGATTTAACGGCTAAAAATGGTTCTTCACATCTCGGCTGAAACCAAATTGTCTACTATTTTGAAGTGTTTTTCTATGAAACGGAGGTACTGCTCTGGATTTGAGCGAAATTCACGAGGTTTTTTTACGAATGATGTGTTATGAATTTTCTTTCTGCATATTCCGATGGATGACGCTTAAATGGCGCACTTGCTCTTCCGCACGATAGGATGAGCGCACAAGCGGGCCGCTTTCCACCCATTTGAAGCCGATCTCATAACCGTAGCTTTTAAGCGCTTCAAACTCGTCCGGGGTGTAGTAGCGTTCGATGGGCAAGTGTTTCTTCGATGGCTGTAGGTACTGACCGATGGTAAGGATGTCCACGTTCCATCGGCGCAGATCTCGCATCACTGCCTTGATCTCTTCTGGCGTTTCCCCCAAACCGACCATCACGCCCGATTTCGTCAGTACTTCTGGATCCAATTTTTTCGCGTTGCTCAATGTCGCTTCAGCCCACTCGTAGTGATCTTGAGGTTGGACTCGCCGGAAAAGGCGCGGGACCGTCTCTACATTGTGATTGAGAATCTCCGGTCGGGCATCCATGACGATGCGCAGCGCCTCGATCGAGCCTTTAAAATCCGGAATCAGCACTTCGATCGAGCAGCCGGGCTGTAATTCCCGAATCCGTTGGATGACCATTGCAAAGATCGGGGCACCGCCATCGGGCCGTTCATCGCGATTGACGCTCGTGATGACGACGTGCCTTAGATCCATGCTTTGCACGGCGCGTGCCACACGTTCCGGTTCGAGCCAATCGAGCGGTGCAGGTCGCCCTGTTTGAATGTCGCAGAAGCCGCACGAGCGGGTACATGTGTCACCCATCATGAGGAAGGTGGCCGTTCCAGAGCCCCAACATTCCCCAATGTTGGGACACATGGCTTCTTCACAAACCGTGTGCAAAGATTTGCTGCGCATCATCAGGCGCAGCTGTTCGTAGGTTTC
>DAOUEE010000156.1:0-7446 GCA_034430695.1 Anaerolineales bacterium
TCCGCTTCCTCTTCGGGAGTTTCCGTGATGGTGGCGGTTGCTGTCTCCTGAGCCTCGGTGGGCGAGGGGGTCGTTTCCAATTCGATCGTGCCGTCCTCGGTCGGAGTCGCCGTCCAGGCCGGTGGAAGTGTTCTGGCCGGCGTCTGCGTCGGGGTTGGGGATCCCAATGTAGGTGGCAGCGTGGGTGGTGGGAGGGGATTGATCGACAAGTAGGGATTGATGAAAACGGCGATCAACGCGATGCCCACAACCACCGTCGTCAACACAACGATGACGGTGAGGATATTGAAAACGATGCGCTTGCAGCCCGACAAGCCCATTCCCGGGCGGCGCTCGTAGTCGTTTTCCATCATGGCTTGCCTCCTCGCACCGTTTTACGGTGTGATCAAGACCTCAATGGTCGCAGATTCGCGCTGCGTGGAGATCCAGTCCTCCACAGCCGTTTCCCGCATGTCTCGCAAGTCGTTTGGGGAAAGCGGACGCTCGCCCGTTTCAAGGGTCTGCACGATGTGATACCCCAAATCGCTTTTCACGATATCGCTGATTTCGCCGGGCTGCAGCTCAAAGGCGGCGGATTCGACCTCGGGAAAAAGCAAACCTCCGCGAGGGAACCACCCCAAATCTCCGCCATCCGGTCGTGTGCTCGAGTCGCGTGAATACAGGCGGGCCAAGGTTCCAAAGTCTGCATTCGCGGCGAGTTGTTCCAATATGAATTCCGCATCGTCCTTGCTGGCGAGGAGGATGTGACGCGCATGGACCTGCGCGACGTTTTCGGGAACGTCTTGAAGGATGCTTTCGACCATTCGCGCCGCAAGCATGTCCTCTTCGAGCGCCAGCTTGAAACCTTCCAATGTATACCCCGTTTCAGCCAACCAGACGCCCATCGCTTCGTTGCCGCCCAATTCCGCCGCCAGGTCCTGAACTGCAGCGTCCACATCGCCTGTTTCGAGCTGGATGCCGTTTGCGCGGGCGCCCTGGGCGAGCAATCTACGATCGATGAGTGCCTGGAGCACTTGATTTTTGTACCCGTCCAGGGTTGCAAGGTCGATGCCAGCTTCATGTTTTGCGGCTTCAAATCGCCGGATCTCGTCTTCGAAATCCGCCCGGCGAATCACCTCGCCATTAACGTTCGCCGCTGCGGGTTCAGGCGTTGCCGTTGGAGGGGAGGGCGTAAATGTCGCCGTCGACGGCGCGGCTCCGATCATGCTGCAGCCGGCCAAGGCGAGCGTACACACCAAAAGCATTAGCGTTCGTAATTTTCTGGCCATCGCTGGCATTATACTCTGCGCAGGGTCGAATGCAACAACGAACGTGCAGCGCCGATGCAGAGAGCAGGCTGCTCAGGTACGTTTCGAATTTTTCGACCAACCCGGGCAGCGCCGACGCCGGTTTCGTTGGACGCAGGCTCTGTGTTATCCTCAATCCACTTCGGAGGTGAAGACGAAAACCATCGGCCGCCTTTTGGTGGCCGAATAGAAGAAGTGTTCCAGATGTTTCTGGATCTTGCTTTCGATATCCCCGTGTTGATCATCCGCGATCAACTGCTCGATTTGGCTGCGGGCTTCGTCCATCAATTCCTCGGCATCCCGAATGAATACAAACCCTTTGGTGATCAACTCCGGACGGCCGTGGATCTTTCCCGTCTTACAATCGAAGGTGACGTGGGCGAGCACGAAGCCGTCGCGGGCCAACGCTTCCCGCTCTCGCATCACGTCGGGTCCCACGTCGCCAACACCGCTTCCGTCGACAAAGACGTACCCGCCGGGGATGCGCTCGCCAACCTTCATCTTGCCGTTTTGGAATTCGACCACCGTGCCGTTCTCGATGACGGCGATATTCTCCTGCGGAAGCCCGAGTTCGCCTCCCAGCGCGGCGTGCTGTTTCAGGTGGCGCAGTTCGCCGTGGATAGGGATCAAGTGTTTCGGCCGTACCAACTGGATGAGCAGTTTCATCTCCTCCTGTTTTGCGTGTCCCGATACGTGTACGGGGGCGATGGGATCGTAAATCACATCTGCACCGCCCTGGTAGAGACGGTTTATCGTGCGGTTGATCATTTCCTCGTTGCCGGGTATCGGGTGGGAGGAGAGCACGATCGTGTCCTTGGAAAGCAGGCCGAAGCGCCGGTTTTTGCCGGTGGACAGGCGCCCCAAAATGGAAGAGGGTTCTCCCTGCGTTCCCGTGCACATGAGTACAACTTTGGACGACTTCATTTTCAAAGCCTGCTCCAATGGAACGATGATTTCATCGGGAACTTCCAAGTAGCCCAGTTTGCGGGCCATCTTGGCATTTTCGACCATGCTGGTACCGACAAAAGAGATCACGCGACCATGCCGGGCGGCAGCGTTGGTGACTTGCTGCATGCGAGAGATGAGCGAGGCGAACGAGGCGATGAGAATTCTGCCTTCTGCCTGCTGGAATACTTTGTCGAAAGCCGGGTCGATAACCGCTTCTGAGGGGGTCCAACCCGGTTCATCGGCGTTCGTCGAATCGGCCAGCAGTGCGAGTACGCCCCGCGTGCCAAACTCGGCCAGCTTACCGAAGTCCGTCGGCCAGCCGTCGACGGGCGTGTGGTCGAATTTGTAGTCGCCCGAATGAACGATCAGCCCGGCAGGTGTGGTGATGCCCAAACCAACCCCGTCGGGGATGGAATGGCAAACGTGGAAGAATTCCACGTCAAACGGTCCGATCTGGACATCATCACCGGCCTGGACCGTGTTCAGCGTCACATTTTTCGGTTCGCCGCCGCGCTTGAGTTTGACCTCCAGGAGGCCGCGCGTCAATTGGGTGGCGTAAATCGGGGCGCTGATTTCTTCCAGGACGTGCCGGATCGCGCCGGTGTGATCTTCATGACCGTGCGTGATAATGATGCCGCGCACTTTGTCTTTCTTGTCGTGAAGATATTCAAAATCAGGGATGATGTAATCGATCCCCAACATGTCGTTTTCCGGGAACATTACCCCGCTATCGATAATGAGGATGTTCTCTCCATACTCGACGACCATCATGTTCTTTCCGATTTCCCCCAATCCGCCGAGCGGAATTATTCTCAATTTCTTACTTGCCATGTTTCTTCTTTCCTTTACGTAATATCGTGATTAATCACGAAGAGATGTGACAATACCCCGTCTTGGATTATACCGAGCGGGGAGAACGGGCAAAATAGAATATGGGCCATCTAGTTGAGGCGGGTTACGTCCGTTGCCTGAGGACCATGTATGATGGTGTTTTCGAGGAAGAATACAACTTGCTCGCCTTGTAATAAAAAGGGCGTTTTTTCGTCCACGATGTCTCGGTAATGCACGAAGACGTTTTCCCCGTCTTCGGCGTCGATGTAACCGTATCCTTTTGAGCCGTCAAACCAGCGAACGACGCCGGTCGTGCGTTTTGCCACGTATATTACCTCCGTAATTAACCAACCGATTGTAACACCTTGGATTTCAGACGTCAAAGTATTGTTCCTCCCCGGATGGTTAAGAAGAATGCCACATTTTTCAGGAAAAGACCGGGCTTCGCATCGTCCTGGAAGCTTCCCAACTGGTCCGTTAAGTATCCATTTCCTGCGTAACGTGTGATATGCTTTGCGAGAAAACCTGCGATGTTTATCTTGAGGTGTACCGAGGCGTTGATCAAGGAGTGCTGAATGCCGACCCTCGAAGAAGCAAAGAGCTGGTATGATCCCAACGACCCGGTTCATGGATTTGACCACGTGCAGCGTGTGCTGCACATGGCGGAGTACTTGGGGCAGGAACTCGGTGCGGACCTGGAAATCATTCGGGCCGCTGCCCTGCTGCACGACGCAGCCGGTGCGCATCCGCAGTCCCAGGTGCCTCGTGAACAGCATGAATATGCTTCTGCCGAATTCGGCCGCCAGGTGCTGCAGGAGGAAGGCTGGCCGCAGGAACGCATCGATGCCGTCTTGCACTGCATCCTGGCGCACCGCTATCGTGGTAATTTGACGCCGAGAACGTTGGAAGCGAAGATTCTCTTCGATGCCGATAAACTCGATGTGATCGGCGCCTTCGGAATTGCGCGTACGATTGGCTATGCCGTGCAAGCCGGCCTTCCCATCTACCAGGCGCCATCGAAGAAATTCCTCGAAAAGGGGGAAACCGAGCCGAATGAAGCGCACAGTGCATATCACGAACACCTGCGCAAGCTGCGCCACGTGAAGGATCGCCTGATGACAGAACCGGCGCGCGCCATCGGCGAACGCCGCTACCTGCTATTGCGCGATTTCTTCGAGCAGCTTGCCGTGGAAGCGAGTTGTGATGTGCCCGATCGGGCCAGCGGGTGATATTTTCTCGGGAGCTTCCATTTTCAACGTGTGGGTCTTGCTCGTTTTTCTCGTCGATCCGATCCGTCCGATCCCGGCAAGTTTCGGTCGATTTCAGGTAACTCGATGAATGTAAACGATAAGCCGTTGATATTGTTGACCAACGACGATGGCATCCGTTCTCCGGGACTTTGGGCAGCCGCGGATGCACTCTCTGAGTTGGGCTTTGTGGTAGTCGCTGCCCCGCGGGAGCAAAGCTCGGGATACGGCCGCAGCCTGCCGAACTCCTCGGATGGTGTGATTCGGGAAGAAGAAGTGACCGTACGCGGAAAAACCTGGAAGGTTTTCGCCGTAGGCGGATCGCCGGCCCAGGCCGTGCAGTGTGGCGTACTCGAGATTGCACCACGCCAACCGGACCTCGTCGTCGCCGGTATCAACTATGGGGAGAACGTCGGTCTGGGCGTGACGATTTCCGGCACGGTCGGTGCGGCTTTGGAAGCGGCGGCTTTGGGGATTCCCGCTCTCGCCGTCTCGGTCGAAGCGGAGCCGCATCTGCATCTTTCGTATTCGCCCGAAGTAGACTTCAGCACGGCCGCTTTTTTCACCCAGCGCTTTGCAAAAGTCGCCTTGCGGATGGAGTGGATGCACGATGTCGACGTGATCAAGGTGGAAGTGCCGCGTGACGCCACGGTCGAAACTCCATGGCGGCTGACGCATTTAACCAGAGCGAAGTATTACGTACCGCTCACTTCAGCGCGCGACGATCTGGACGAGGCGTCTTCGGTCGGATATACGGTCTCCCAGGCGCATGAAACTTTCGAACCGGGCAGTGATGCGTACGCGCTGCGCGTGCTTCACCAGGTTGCAGTCACGCCGTTGAGTATCGACCTGACCTCACGTGTAGATTTTCAGGTATTGGAAAGCCTATTTCGCGGCAGGGATGAACCCGGCACCGGCAAGTGATCGGCTTTACGAGGATCGTTTTTCGCCCGGGCGTTTGGGTGCGGCTGTATGCTCATGAGGGGGAAGGATTCCTCCGGCAAGCACCTCGATCAATTCATCGTGGATGTTCCCGTTCGTGGCTACAATGGAAGTGGCTCGACTGACGTCGATGCGGTCTCCGGCGGCACGGGTTACAACGCCGTTGGCTTCAGTCACCATCAACGTACCTGCGGCGATGTCCCAGGGGAAGGAGCACATCTCCCAATAGCCTTCAAATCGCCCGGCCGCGACGTAGGCGAGATCGAGGGCTGCAGAGCCCAGTCTGCGTACGCCCTGCGTCCGTAAAGCGAGATGGGAGAAATGGTCCAGGTTGTTGTCGATGCGGGTGCGGATGTCGTATGAGAAACCCGTTGCCAGCAGGCTTTGATTGAGCGACTTCACACTCGAAACGTGTAACCGTTGATCGCCCAGCCACGCGCCTTCACCGCGTCGGACGTGGAACAAATCATCCCGCAGCGGATCGTAAATCACGCCGAGTTCGAGATGGCCGTCCTCCATATAAGCGAGTGAGATGCAGAAGACCGGCACGCCGTGAGCGAAGTTGACGGTTCCGTCCAGTGGGTCCAGGAACCAATGACCGGAGCCTTCGTTATATTCGCCGCCCTCTTCGGCGACGATGGCGTCTTCCGGGAAAGCCCGCTGCAGTCTCTCGACCACGAACCGTTCGGAGCGCAGGTCGTATTCCGTGACGAGATCGATTACCCCCTTCTTGTGAATCTCTTCAGCGTTGCCGTAGCCTTGCCGTATGATGACGCCGGCTTCACGGGCCAGGTTCTTGGCGAATGTATATCGGTCGCTGGTCACGAGCGGGATTCTTTCCGGGAACCCCCCAGTTTTTCGAGTGATTCTAATTCCCCCGCGATTTGTCTGTACTGCGCTTTCGTCTGGCGCAGCAGCGTTTCGAACTCGTTGCGCTGCCTTTTGGGAACGCTCTCGACGAGGCGCTGGGCGCGCATGATTTGCTCGTATTTCTGTTTCAGCTTGGTTTCGAGGCGCTTGCGGTAGCCTCGATGGAAGCTCTCGTCCGAAAGCGGTTCGGGGGTCTCGATGTCGGATCCGGTGAGGATCTCTCCCACCGTGAGCAGCAGTTCTTGGGCATCGACGGGCTTTTCGAGGAAGGTCACCGCACCGAGACTGAGGGCGAAATCGATATCCTCCTGGCTGATGAAGGTGGCGGATATGAAGAGGATGGGAATCTTTTCCGTCTTGGGATTGGAGCGTAAGTTCTGCGCCAGAGCGAAACCGTCCATTCTGGGCATCATGATGTCTGCAAGAATGAGGGACGGTTCCTGCTTCTTTATCTCTTCAAGCGCTTCTAGCCCATCCCGGGCGGAGACCACGATGTATCCCCGATGGATCAATGTCGCCTCGAGCAGCTCGCGGAAGTAGTCGGCGTCTTCGACAATGAGGATGGGATGTTCCAGCGTATCCATGATCTGATTGTACTCTCTATTGAACGCAGATCAAAAGCGAATCCTTATGCGAGCGAATTTCAGACACGCCGTGTTCCGTGAATCGGGTCTTGGGCTATTTGAAAACAGCCAACGTTTCGAGGTGGTAAGTCTGGGGGAAGAGGTCGATCGGGGTGACGGATTCCAGCTTGAAGCCGGCCTGGACGAGTCGCTTGGCGTCGCGGGCGAGTGTGGAGGGATCGCAGGACAGATAGACCAATTTTACCGGTGCGAGTTCGATGAGCGTGTCGCGAACTTCCCGGTCCAGACCTTCTCGCGGCGGGTCGACGAGGATCGTGTCGGGCTTTTCCCGAATCGAGGGCAGGGCCATCTCCACGGGGGCTTCGTACAACGTGACATCGTCGAACGCCCGCAAATTGACCTCGAAATCTCTGCACGACCAGGGGGACCGCTCCACTGCCACGAGTCTTGCGCCTTGGCGTGCAATGAAGGCACTGAAGAAGCCCGCACCGGCATAGAGATCGAAGATGCATTCTCCGGGTTTGGGGTCGACGGCATGGAGGACGAGCCGGGCCAGTTCGTCGAGCAGCAAGCTGTTCACTTGAAAGAACGAACGCGCCGACACCCGGAAGCGCTGCTCGAGCACTTCGTAGGTGAGATACTCATTCCCTGCGATGACCGTCACACCCTGTGGACCGAGCCATACCAGCGAGGCGGAAAGATCGATGCTGATATCGAGATCGGGCTCGAGTCCGCTCT
>DAOUEE010000157.1:0-2479 GCA_034430695.1 Anaerolineales bacterium
CGAGCGCGGCCGCGATGCGAGTTGCAAACTCGCAAAAGCCAACGGCTCGGCCAAGAAGCGTGCCGATTTGAGGTGCTTGATCGAGGACGGCGTGGCTGCACGCGAGCATTTGATCCTGGCGAACGTACGTCTCGTGTTCAGCGTGGCCAAGAAATACTGCGGACGAGGTATGCCGCTGATGGACCTGGTGCAAGAGGGCCACATCGGACTCATGCGCGCGGCGAAGAAGTTCGATTACAAACGCGGCTATAAATTCTCGACCTATGCAACCTGGTGGATTCGCCAAGCGATTACCCGCTCGGTGGCGGATCAGGGCCGGACGATTCGACTACCGGTGCACATGGGCGAGCGGATCAGCAAAATGTACCGCGTGCGGCACAGCTTGATTCAATCCCTGGGACGGCTCCCGCGAACGGAAGAATTGGCGGAGGCCCTGGGGGACAAACCCGAGAACGTCGCCAAGATGTTGCGATTTTCCAAGCACACGTTGTCCCTCGAGCTGCCGGTCGGAGAAGATGATGACGCCGTGCTCGGCGATTTCATCGAAGATGAAGAAGCGCCGCCGCCGGAAGATAAAACCGGGCAGGTTCTGCTAAAGGAGCGCATGAAGGATCTTCTGGATACGCTGCCGCCGCGCGAAGTGCGCGTTCTGCAATTGCGCTTCGGCCTGTACGGCACGCGTCAGCATACATTAAATGAAGTCGGCCAGAAGATGGGCATCACCCGCGAGCGCGTGCGCCAGATTCAAGCGCAAGCGATCCGCCGTTTGCGGAAAAATTCGCTGCGGCGCGAGTGGGTCGATTACGTTCGGGCCTAAGAAAGCCTGTTGGAAGATTTCGCTCGATCCCGGAAGCACCCGCCAGGGTGCTTCCTTAATATACATCCATGAGATTTGGCGTCGAGTGAGGATCTCGGCGGAGTCTGTTGGGTCCTTGTGGGCGGTTCAAACCTGTCCCCACATCCTCCGCTGCGATCAATCCCAGAGCTTGGCGGTCGCCCAGCGCTCACCCTCACACGGCACGGCCAGGTCCTCACTCGCTAATTTCCGCAGCGCTTTCTCGGTTTCCTTCAGGCGCCAGCGGAACAACCGGACGATGTCTTGCGCCGTCGCAGCGCCGACCGAGTCGAGATAGCGGCGTGTGAGTGCGGTGCGTGCATCTGCGAGCGTGATCGGTCTGGCTCGTGCTGCAACGTTCGTGAACCAGCGGTCGAAGAGTTCGTATATGAAGGCATAACGCCAGGCACCAGCTTCGGCGATGCCGATGGGCACGACCCACAAGCCGCGCTGCAGATCGGTGAGCGCTTTGTTGAAACGAGATTTCGATTGGCTGGCGCTGAGGTGAGCCAGCCTGCGCAGCCGGATTGTGTGTTGAGGCCCGTTCCTCAACAATGCTTCCGCCACGCGGTACGCCTCGTAGGTTAAATGCCCATCTTCGTACGCCAGACGGTAGTCATCGATTTCCGCGACGCGGTCGGAGAGGGCGTAGAAAAAGGGAATGACCTCGAGACTGACGACCGTGGCTTTTCCGCGCAGCAGCTTTCCATAATACCACTGGCGTTTATCCAGCATCTGGTCTTTCCAACCCCAGGTGATGTGACCAGGGTCGTCGTGCTCGTTGGCCACGGGACGGTCGCCCGCCACCGCAGTCCACAGACTGGGGAGATCGAACGCCTGAATCGGCCAGAACGTCACAAAGCCGCGCGCCTCGACGAATTCGAGTGCTTCTTCCAGGGTTTGGAGGCGGGTACCCGGCGCAGTTCTGTAAGTCCGGGCGCGGTAGGCTTGTAGAGCTTTATCCGCAACGCGTTTCATGATGGTCCTATTCTACCCGTTTGCTGTTTTAAAGATGTTGAAAAATCAGCTTTCGAAGACATGCTCGGCGTATGCACTCGCTGCTTGAAGATGTGTCAGAACTCAAAGGCTGTTCCACAGGCAATTCGTGCTTGGAGAGATTCTGATAGAGAGATGTGCTTTTAATTCCCTTGATCGCGACGGGGTATACTCGTAGAATGGGTCCGATTGAGGGAGTGTTGTCGTGACAGATAGGGATAGCAAGCGCTGGCTGCTGCGTTCGAAGATTCATAAAGCCACCGTGACGTCTGCCGATCCGGATTACGTGGGCAGCATCACGATCGATTTGGATTTGATGGACAGGGTCGGCATCTGGCCGGGCGAGAAGGTCATGGTCGTCAGCAACGCGACGGGTGCACGGTTGGAGACCTATGCCATTTCAGGTGTGCGCGGTTCGGGTGAGATCTGCATGAATGGCGGTGCGGCGCATTTGATCAAACCTGGTGAGGAGATCATCATCATGGGTTTCGCATTGGCCTCAGAACCGGTCGAACCACGGATCATACTGGTGGACGCCCACAATCGTTACGTGAGGGATTTGTAGCCGGCTTGCTGTTCAGTTACGTGGGGGGATGATCCAAGATTGCTTCCGCGATTTTATATCGATTAATCGACCGTCGTGCCGTG